>NZ_JBQSXL010000004.1:0-169513 GCF_052378165.1 Halomonas sp. AOP30-A1-24 | reverse complement strand
AGCGAATAGCCAATTTGATGCGAATAAAAAAATGGCAAAGGTGTGGCAGCCTGTCAGCGATAACAAATGGTTATCATGCGAATTATCATAGGGCTCACATTGGCCAAGCTCTACACCTTACATTCCTATTTGCGCTTCAAGCTTTTTTACATGGTACCGCACAGTTCCCGTGCTCATAGGCTGCATACGGCTTCTGCCAGCAAAGATAAAAGCCTCAGGGTCGATTCCCAACTGATCTACCTTCATTAAATGAGGCAGCGGCCCGAGGAGCTCGTAGCGCTCATCATCCACAGTAATGAACACCTTTCGGCTGGATTGCACAACGTGTGCACAGCGAAGCATAAGTACCTTTTTTAATGGCAACTGATAAAGCATTGAAATTGCTGCAGGCATTAAAGCTTTAGCTTCGCGCTCGTTCGGTGTTGAAACAAGCTTTTCCATTACTGCCTTAATTTTTTTAACGTGTTGCTTATTGCTTATCCCTTTATTTTTTTTCTCAGGTAACACGAGATTAACGGCGTATTTATCTTTGGCAAAGGTTCTGAAAACAGCTAAGGAAGCACAATGCCCTGGCTTTTTCTTAGCATGAGATACGATAGCTTCTTCGGGAAGTTCCTGAATGGAAGATACCTTGGCTGACATCAATAGCTCTATAGCTGCTCGCAGATAGTTCCTAACAGTCAAAGGTTTGATTGGTGTCTCTTTGTAAGTAACTCTCTCACTCAATTCTTTTGCATAGTCGACGACCTCACGATGCCAAGGCTGCTTCTCATAACATTGCAAAATATCATTAATCCTCTTATTTTCAATCGCTTGCTCTTTCTCTTCGTTATCCCACTCTATGCCTAGTTTTTCTACTAAGAAATTCACCACATGAAAAGAACGGCGAAGCTTTTCAGCTCCAAATAAATTGAATAAGTGTTGCTGATCAATATCTCTGACGGACAAAGTATTCCGTTCGAGTATGACCAAAAAACGCGCATAACTATCTATTCGCGTCGTCATATTTCCCGCTTGCCTAGGAAGCCTTTCCCAAGAGCAAAACTCAAGAAATAGCGCTCTACACCAAGAAGCTTCAAATAACTCAAGGTTCAGCATTATTCGTCGGTCTAAACGGCGTTTTAAAGAACAGTCTTGGCAAGGGGCGTTGCCACCACCGGGAGTATCTGCTCCACAGTCAGGACATGAGTGAGTTTTTGGATATGGCCCGCTGCAATCTCTACAAACAGCTCGTCCTTCAACATCATATTGATGGAGCTGACGATATTTCCGACAAACCGAGCAGGTTACAAATGCGCAGGCCTTCCTTTCGCATGCCTGGCAGATAATCTCTGAAAGTTCACCATTAGTGATGCGTGAATATCTGCTAGAAAGACATCCACAACGGGAACAGGTATGTTCCTCTCGCCCATGCGGAGCGCAGCTTTTGCAAAACGCAGCGTGACCAATAAGATAACCGGCTCTCGGCAGCGGCTTATCGCAGCGCGCGCAGACACGGTGCAGCCTGAGGCACTCACCGCAGACCGGGTTCTCTTCATACTTATGGGCTCGCACTGACTCGCCGCATTTAGTGCAAGTCTTCTTCTTAAACTCACGGGCATAACATGTCGAGCAGTAAGCGCTCCCTTTGTAGCGCCTTTGCGCCTTAAGCATGGATCGACCACAGTCATCACACTGCAAGTGGGGCTTATGACTCACAAAAATGGGTATCCTAAAAAACTTAATATATGTCGAGCTCTTTCCTGGCGGAACTGTACAAGCTCAGTTCGTCGGCACCGATTTAGACAAGGGCCTTTTGGCTGCTGATTCGTGCTGCGCGTTCTTCGTACCCCCACAGGCAGATATGACAACTGCTCAGCAAAAAAAGCAGGCATTATAGATTTTATGAATGTCCTCTGAGTTAGACCAAGCACACTTGAACCTTCTTGGAATGACGATGGCCAATCAAGAAGCCAATATGCCAAGGTTTCCAAAATTGCAGTCCTATAGGCAACACGCTGATGCTCATACAAGCAACGCTGATTTGAAGGACGATGGAAGGGTTTCAAGTCGTAATGATGCCTCAGTCGATCATGCTGTAGCGAATTAGCGAGCACGCCTGCCATTACCCGAATGACACTCAGAGCTTCCGGACTGGTGGACGCTTGTGGGAGCAAGTTAGTCGGAGTTCCATTCGCTAATTTCAGTAGCTGGGATTGAAGAGCTAACACTAATGGAGAACAGCACAAGGTTGGTAACTTGCGAGAAAGAAGCGACACCCCACATACCGTACAGCGATCCATTCTTTGCACGGTACTTAGATGTGGCATCAATGGCGCATCACAACGTGGGCAAGCATCGCTCATCATGGCGCCATGGTAAGGACAAACAACCATAAACCCTAAACGCCAGTCACGATAATAGATGGCCCCATAATCCTTGAAGCATTCGGAACAATATTGGAGGCCGTGCTGGGTACGTACCTTGTTAGATATCCCCGCTGACAGAAGAAAGGGGACATTTCCCTGACGATGAATTTTTACCAAACTCTGCTCAATTGAACGTAATGTCATCCTTTCGACTGACGCAACATCAAAACCTGAGTGGCGCGACACGGTATAGAGCAGCTCATCACTGGCACTACGATCAATGTCACGGCTCCAGATAGGAATAGATGGAGCCCAGTAATTAGCAAACCGATAGGGGGTCAGGCCGTGAGCAAAGGCGCTACGCATCAACCACGAAGTAAACAGCTCATTCTTAGCTGGTGATAGCATGATCGCCCAGCTTCCTCTGATCACAGTTTAAGCGCCTCCTTGCCATAATCAGAGAGTTTAACCCAGCCGATGTTATCAAGAAGCTTAGCGTCTATATGCTCTTTACCATCTCGGATCGCTTTAACGGTCGCTCTTTTAAGCACGGTCGCTACGCCGCCGATGGTGCCCCCACTCATACTATGTAGCTTTATCGCGATATCCTGACTAGACAGCTGAGAGGGCTCAGCTAATGGCAGTAAGCGTTCAAAGCTGGCCAAGAGGCGCAAGAAGCTAACATCTAACTGCCATCGAGGTAGTGCCAGCGGCTCAAAGCGACTTGAGAGTTGAGTATCGGTGTGCAGCGCGAGAATGGAGTCACGCGTACCGACGGCTACAAGCGGAAGCTGTAGCTTATTGCTCAATCTTTTAAGCATTCCTAGAAAATGCCTCTGTTGTCTTGCACTTCCATGTAGCACATTGTGGATTTCATCAATAATGAGCATCCTGGCTTGTACGTAAGTTAATACCGAAATAGCTTGGTTCTCCTTACGCTGCACGGGATCCGTATCTCTGTGGGCTATCTTTAATGACAGAAGTAACTCAGTCCAAAAACGCCCCTCATTTGGTTCGGAGGGCATTTCCATAACAATGACAGGTGCTAATGGCTCTCCAGAGGGAAGAATCTTCACAGGATGCTTTTCTCTGAAACGGTCGATTAATGTACTTTTTCCATTCCCGCTTTCTCCGACCAGCAACGTGTTGGGCATCCGCTGTACACGGGGATGTGCTAATTGATCCTCAAGCCGGGTCATGATTTCTTTGGCCCTAGGATAGGAAATCCAATGGTTTTGCTGAGCGAAATAAATGCGGTCTTCCGTCGTCCAGGTGAGTGTCTCAGCAATCTCTGGCTTGAGGTGATCAAAATGGGCCATATTCATTCCCTAGGCATCGTCATCGAATGGTTCTATAGGCAGTGCGAATATATCAATCTCACTTTGCACCTCTGTTTGAGGTGGAGCAGGAAAAACACTCTTAGCAGGCGCTTGTGTTTCAACAGATTCCGTTTTCTTGGCGAGTTTCTTCGTCGTATTGATACGAGCCATCTGACGTCTTGCTTGCTTCGTTTTCGTGACGGCCTGTTCAACACGATGACGCATCTTGAGAATGGTCTCAAAAATCACATCCTCATCAACATGCCGCAGTCCTTCCTCTCGAATGCGGCGAGTTGCTTCCCGTAACTCCCACACACTAATCGCTGGTCGAGTAGGATTCCGATAAGGAACCATGTAATAGATCTCACTTTCAGGGTCGTAGAAATAGACTTTACTGATATCGCGTGGATCACGACGGATAGTAAATGAACGAGCCTTCGTTTGATTTTCGGGGTCTTTTGAACCAATCCAAGGGTTCAACACTTCATGGTAGTAATTAATTTCATCCAGCTGGACGCCGTAGCGCTGCACAGTGCGTGAATAAAGAGGAAGGAAGTCTAACTTCAAACGCGTGGGGTCAGTTGGTATAGGCGGCATCCCCAAGCCCGGCTGTGTTGAGTCTCCTAATATACCGAGTTGCCACTTGCGCATTGGTGGCATGTTCAATTCAGAATGCTTGCGACGGTGATACACCCCAACAATAAATTCAACTAAATGCTGCTCAAACTCACGAAGGGTGAGCGCTGATTCTTTTTCTGAGTCATATCCTTTCCGTTGCTCAACGTTGGAAAATGTTGTGCCAGGTAAGGTGTGTATCTCATTTGCAGCAGTACCCATATAACGCTCTATATGTCCGCCGTAGTGGGGAAGCTTTACCGGACGTAATTGCAGGTCGATACCGTATTGTTCACAAGCCCGGCGCAGCATTTTCCCCCGGAATTCTTTCGCGTTATCAGCATGCAGAACACGCATTTTCCCCCAGACTGGCCACTCTTGCCCCACCCCCAGGTTTGCAAGATATTCATGCTTAGGCAACATGGCATTGGAGACACACAAACCCACTGAGATAGCACTGGGCTTTTCCATGCTAACCGCAATCCCCACCACCATTCGTGAAAAGACATCAATAGCCAGAGTTATCCACGGTCGGCCAAGCGCCAGACGATGCTCTTCATCAACTAAGATGACGTCAGCAGGCGTATGATCTATTTGAACAACAGCAAGAGGGAAATCCGCATTTGGAAACTCTCCCCTGATAGGAGCAAAGGTGTCACGCGCCTTATCTCGTAGCCCGCGGCGTCTCATCGTTTCACGTGTCGAAATCTGTTTTATGCGGTTACGGATTGTATTGGAGTGAGGAGGAAGTAAACCGGCCTGTTTGCAATGAGCTTTGACAGTGATAATTACGTCACTGGGCTTATATCGTTGACGACTTAGATATAAGTCATTGATCGCCCCTTCGATTATTGCCTCGACTTTCTTATCGAGCTTTTTCGTACCTGGCTTGCGGCCTCGCGGGGCTGGTATCAATGCTGAAATATGGCCAGCCTCGTGATAGTCCTTAACCCATTGGTATAAAGTGGCAACGTGAACACCGGCTTCTTCTGCTAACTGCTCTGCCTTTGCACGAGTACGAAATGGATCGTCAAGTAGAGGACGGATTGCTGCAAACCGCTGCTGAGCAACTTGCCAGTCTTCGTCTTCGATCTCGGATAAATCCTTTCCTTCAGCAACACCACCTTCTCCAAGCTCTATATCCGTTACGGGACGAAGCTGATGCGCAGACAGACGGTGCACCTCTCCAGTGTCGGTATCTTTAGCAAGGAGGGTTGCTGTATCCAACAAGTGCGAAACTCTATAGGTACGACCATTGGCTGTTATCACAGACCCAGTAGTTACCGATAGAAAAGCGGGCTCTGTAGCCATAAGAAACCTTCTCCGTTAGTAATCCATATGGGGCTGGACATGTTTAATGGGCGTATGAGGTCAGCATGAACACGGCCTATAGCGATCATTTGCCATAAACAACTAAGCGCACACATACGCTTTTCCTCATTCGCATAAGCAGCTGTAAGTAGAATTTCAGGTGTTGTTTCACCGAGCACGGCAAGGGTTCTAGCCAAGTGAGTAGCGGTAGCCGAGTCCTCTGCCAAGTCCCTATAGGCCCTTAGAAATCGTGCATTGTTCAATAGGCCAGTGCCTCTAATCTCTCGCTCAGTCACAATGCGAAAGCCCCAACCTTGCTGCTTGCAATAGCGTATAGCTGCCTGAAATTTAGGCTTCATAATGTGCCAATTTTCTCTCAAATCTTCGCGATACTTAACCTCATACAGAATCGGCGCCGCTTCATCCGAGTAAGTCACGAGCATATCGGGCGTGTACTGACGCCTTTTTCGATCATCATCTTGATACTTAAGGGTTAGCGGCTGCTCACAAACCGTAGCGACCAACGGATCAAAATCGAGGATCATCAGGAAATCGCGCTCTAATGATGACTCAAAATTGCAAGTGCTTCCTCGTAAGAAAGAAACCTGCCCAGTAAGGCTCCTTCGGTTAGTTCCAATAACTCTAACAGGCCGATTCATATTCAGTCGCCTATATATTTGTGATTTTAACACCCAGTCGCTTATATTGGTGTCAATTAGTAGCGTATTTACTTGTCGAAAATAACGTAAGATATTGTTCCAGTATAGCATTAGTAGCTGTTTTTAGTGGAATTCACAGCGGCTCAAAACCCAAACCAGGGGAAATCTCGCTTGCCCATCATGGTGTGCTTTTTTTAGACGAACTGCCGGAGTTTTCCCGCAACGTGTTAGAAGTTTTAAGGCAACCACTGGAAACGGGCGAAATACATTTGGCCCGCGCCAATCATGAACGCCGGTATCCTGCTCAATTTCAATTGGTAGCCGCAATGAATCCTTGCCCCTGTGGGCATTTAGGCGACCCACGCCAGCGTTGCCAGTGCACCGCCAGCCAGATTCAGCGCTACCAGGCGCGGCTTTCCGGCCCGCTGCTGGACCGTATTGATCTACAGGTCGAAGTCCCCGCTCTTCCGCCCGAACAACTTACCGCCCAGACCCAGGGCGAATCTTCAGAAGCCGTGCGCGAGCGGGTGATGGCCGCAAGAGAGCGCCAAATGGTGCGCGGCGCACTCAACAGCCAGTTAAGCGGTAAAGCCCTGGAAGCCGCCTGCGACTTGAACGATGAGGAGCGCGCTTGGCTTGCCAGCGTGCTGGAAAAGCTCAAACTCTCCGCCCGCGCCTACCACCGCGTGCTGCGCGTGGCGCTGACGCTGGCTGATTTACAGGGGGAGCCCAAACCCACTCAGGCGCACTTGATTGAGGCCATTGGCTATCGACAGCTGGATAGGCTGTTGAAGGGGGCCTGAGAGGGGCGTTTGAACTCTGGTTTGTCTGTAGCAGCACCTCGTTTGATTTTTTAGATCGCTGTTTAGCTTGCGCAGGAAGTGGTGAAACATGGCCCAGCTCCCCAACATCCATTCAAGCGAAATCAAGATCAAAGATTGCCTACTACCCATGGGACCTGGTCAGAACACTCTACCCAAGCTATGAGTATCCTTGCCTATCGTACAAATATTAAGCAAAGTATTCATTCATCCGCCATAATGCGCTTGGATAATCAGGAAGGATGCGGAATCCGCCCATACCGTTTAAATTTAAGGCTCTAGAACACGGCCTTGAGTGAAATAGTCATGAGAAATAGCACTAAGTGCGATAAAAGCCGCTTCTCTATTTCGGTTTGAAACAAGCTCTTTAAGCCGGGTTAAATACTCAATCATTTGCTTTTTAGCACTATCGGAAACCTCTGGCGAGACGGCCTGATCCTCATAATAAAAGTGATGTTTTTTAGAAAAATCATGAATCACAAGATAAACAGCTGCATAATCCGGATCATTTATAATCAGCTCGTTCATATCTTTCTTTAGCTTTACGAAGGCATCTGTGCAAGCCGGAAAATTTTCAAACTTTTCGATAGCGTCAATAAATTTCATATCAACCTCCATTTAAACTCTACTTATTAAGTTGCCATAAAGAACAACTCGATTTATAAAAATACGCCTTAACCAATGAAATTAATCAATTAAAATATTTTTCCTTATATAATCAATAGCTTTTGTTCCTTTCAGCGAACGCCCCCAAATATCGCTAGTAATATCAGTATGAAGTTTGACAGCCTCTGGTGCCGACGTGATCATCGCAACCCCTAATCTAACATTAGGAAGATCCCCTAGTGTAAATGGACTTGTTGCAATAGTGTCTCTTTTTGGTTGTTTGAATATTTGAAAAGAGGAGTTTGGCATTGTGTCTTTCAGCAATCCCACTTGAACACCGATTGGCTGATCTTCGATTAAACCGATAATATGCTCCACCTCATTTTTAGCAATAACGATTCTTTTTTTAACCAACTGATTATCAAGATTATATGTTCCAACAAACCCATTCCCAACGAAGCGCTGAAGTTCAGAAGCAGACATTAGGCTTAAAAACCCAGGCTTCTTGAGCATATAGTTTCTCTTTCTCTCCCTTAGGACATTCATGATATTATCTACGACTTTTAAAGTCTCTGAGCATTTTTTTAGATCATCAGGTAGACTTTCTTTCAGAACATCGTTTAAAACTTCATCATACTGTGGCGTTGTCAATAAATAGGCAATGGGACCAAACATTGCTGAAATATGGCGTGTTTCGACTTCTATTTGCCGCATGCGTTCCATAAAGCTGACACAAGACGATAGATATTCCACACCGACGCCTAAAAGGGTCGTCATTGAAACGGATAAAACCTCGGATATTTTTTCCAAGGTCTCAAGCTTAGGAAGTGCGCCCTTTTCATAACGATATAGCGCCGCCCTTGAAACACCGATTTTATCTGCTATAATTTCAGGCGGTATATTACTACCCAGCCGAAAAGCACGCAGCCTATCTCCAATATCATTAAATTTTTCAGACATACCCAAAAGCCTTCTTATTATAAGATATAGGGGGCATGGCCTTGAACCCGATGTATCGAGCAACATACATTAAAATCTCAATGTACTTTCGCATAACGAAGGCGTGATAAGGCTTACCAAATAAATATTTAGAATCACACATTTCGGGCTCCCAACGGCCGCCTTTTATATCAGAATGAGACACTTATCATAATATATGATTTTTGCGCACTTTGTCTCAAGGAAAGATAACACGTGTGGCAATATAGTGTGCACTGGAAGCCTTGTACCATGATAAAGAGTCGGCTTTTGGCATACACGATCAATAAGATATATCCAGGCAGCTGATCAACCAATGGTTTTTTCATCACCATCGCCGGATTTACGACCAGGAAATCGACAATATCGATGCTGTGCCGATGCGATAAGCGTAGCCTGATGCTACCTGCTTGCACGTGAAGCTCATAAAGAAGCTAAACATCAAAACAGTTACCATAAAAAATAATATCAATATCTCGTAATAACCTATATTAAGCTGATGTCGTAATATCGTACCTAGCCAACCAAGCAATGCTGATCAAGGGCCATAAAACTCGATAGTATTTTCTGCCAGAGAAGAGATCTCATCTTCTAATAAAGCTGGCCGAGACGGCTACGACGGTAAACGCTATCATATTTCGCTCAAAGGATATGGCACCTCAATACAGGTCATATTCAAGGTTACACTGTAATACTAACTTCTACGCTTCGCTTACGAAATGGGGGCTACTTTACAAGCCCCCATTTTTAACGACCGCTAAAGGTATTAGCTACCGTTATCTTGAATAAGACGATTGATAATATTGCGACCGTTGCCACAGGTAAACCACGCCGGACATGATGATACCCAACACCGTTGCCCAAACGTTTGGCCAATAGCACAACACCATTGCGATTAACAATAGGATTCGCTGACTGATATTCGTTTTGGTGCGAAAGTAACCCGCACTTACGGCACCTTGTAGAAACACTCCTATCAAGGCGGACAGCCATACAACCGCAATATCGAATGGCTCTCCATTCATCAACATGGGTGAAAAGGCAAACAGCAAGGGCATAATGTAGAGCATTTTTGATAATTTCATTGCCCTTACGCCGGTCGTAAATGGATCTGCTTTTGCAATTGCAGCTCCAGCATATGCGGCAATACATACTGGAGGCGTAATATTTGAGTCCTGACTTAGCCAGTAAACAATCATGTGAGCGGCAATCAATGCAACGCCCAGCTCGTTCAAGGCTGGTACCGCCAACACTGCTATTACGATGTAAGAGGCCGTTACCGGCAATCCCATACCGATCACTAGGCTCGCGAGAGCGATCAGAATGATCGCTAGAAGCAGATTACCGCTTGAAACCGAGAGGAATATCGAGGTGAACTCTTGGGCCATTCCGGTCAAGCTAATCATTCCCAAAATAATGGAAATGACGCCCACGATAGAACCGATAACCAGCGTACTAAGCCCGCCTTGATAAAGTGCAGCATAGATATCGCCGATTCCCATCCTCGTTTCTTTTGTCCCCCATGAGCAAGGGATTGTTGCCAGCACACCCCAAAAAGCGGCAAATGCTGGTGTAAACCCATAGACAAGCAATGCAATTACCAAGAGCAGAGGCAAACTCAGAATGCCCCGTTTGCGTAGAACTGACCTGACCTTTGGCACCTCGTCATCTGACAGGCCACGAAGACCTAATCGCTTGGCCTCAAAATGAACGGCCCACCAGATACTGGCAAAATAAAGGATCGCGGGCACGATGGAGACTGCAATGAGCGTCTGATAAGGAATGCCAGTTAGCTCTACCATGATAAAGACGCCCGCGCCCATAACGGGCGGCAAAAACATACCCCCGATAGATGCCGATGCTTCAATAGCCCCCGCCGTTTCTTTGGGATATCCCGTTTTTTTCATCAAGGGAATTGTCAAAGAACCAGTAGTGACGGTATTGGCAATCGCACTACCAGAAATGGAACCCAATAGCATTGAAGCAACAATCGAGACTTTGGCAGGGCCCCCAGTGCGCTTACCCGCTAACGCCGTCGCTATATCAATGAAAAAAGCGCCGGTACCGGATGCCGAGAGAAAGGCACCAAAAAAAATAAAAACGATTACGTAGTTAACGAACACTCGAGCGATCATTCCGAAAAGCCCATCTTCCGAAATGAAATTGAATAACGCGATGCGCTCTAGCGAAAAGCCGCGATGCGAGATCACATCAGGCATACTGCGCCCAAATATCGTGAAAAGGATAAACGCTATCGCGATACCGGGCAGCATCCAACCATGCACTCGCCGCGCCATCTCGATGGAGAGAACTAAAAGAATAAGTCCGCATAACAAATCGGCCTGTGTCTCTGCTCCCAGCCGGCGTGTTATATCTGGGTAATAGAGCATGAAATATCCACACACGACCAGAGCCAGTCCCGCCAGCCCTATATCAAGAAGGCTTGGCGCGCTTTTAGATGTACCTCTTCGTGTGGGATACGTTATGAAGACCAGTGCGAAGGTGAGAGCCACAAAAACGCCTAGATGGTATTGCATGTCGGCTGCACCAAAAGCGGCGCTATAAAGGTAGAAAGCACTCATAAACGCAGCAAGCAGCTTGATAATAATGCGCCATGGCGACTGCAGCCCGTCAATATTTACTGTGCCATCATCACGTTCGCTGCGTATCTTTTCGTTTTTCCGCAACATGTATTCGACCTACTCTGAGTTAGTAGCCTACGCACTCTTTACCAAGGCATCCTGAGCGAGAAAAGGTAGTAACAAAAGCGTCGCTTTTAGCTACCACCTTTCTTTCAGTGACTTAATGATAAGAACGTACTTAAAATGTTATTGAGGAAGTTCAATGCCTTGATCACGCCAAAACTGCTCTGCGCCTGGATGCAACGGAATGAAGTTGCCGCCACTCACTCCGTTTTCGAGACTCATTTCCCGTGTGGTATTGCTCACCGCACGCATGTGTTCGAGTCCTTCTTCGCTATACAGACTCTCCAATATACGATAAGCAAGATCGTCGCTTACGTCTTCACTGGCCACGAGAATACCAATGTCGCGGATCGATTTGACGTCATAGTCAATACCGGAATAACTACCAGCCGGAATAATCGCTTCGCTGTAAAATGGGTAGGCATCGAAAAAATCGGCGTCTTTTAGTTCGTCGTACGTGCTAATTAACTTGGCATCAAGGCTCGAAGTGGTATCGACGATTGCGCCCGCAGGAACCCCCCACTGCCCATGATAGGCATCAAGTTGGCCATTGCGCAGCTGGTCGGAAGATTGCGATCCATTGATATAACTTGTACTGACACGATCCTCAAGATCGAAGTACTCCAGGATACGATCCATGGTTTGAGCCGTACCAGACCCGGCGCTACCAACAGAAATGCGGTGACCTTCCAGGTCGGCGATAGATTCGATTCCTGAATCAGCAGTGGTTACAAGTTGCGATACGGCGCTGAAAACAAATCCTAAAAACCGCACATTGTCGACTGTCCCCGTTTCAGCGAAATCCTCAAGTCCGTTCGCGGCAAGATAGGAATCGCCTGTGAACGTAATACCCATCTGCAGATCACCCGAACCAATACGCCGAATGTTTTCGGTAGAGCCCGCCGAGCCTTCAACCGTGAACCGCACATCATCAAAGGTGTCATTCATACGGGATGCAACGCCACTTGCAAGAGTGTTAAAAGTGCCCCCAGTTCCTCCTCCCCCGATAGAGATGAACTCTTTTGCCGATGCGGTAAGGCTGGTCACGCCAAGTATGACTCCTGACACAACAGCAACGCTGTAAGTCCAATGGATCTTTTTCATTTTTAATTAACCTCAAATTTTAAAATGTTTCTCAAATACAAAAGCAAAGAAAATTCCAAAAAAAAAGAAAATGTTTATTAATATAGACTTATGTAGAAAAGGAACCATAAAGACCACTCGACAACATCATTATTGATCCAATTTGGTGCAAAAAAAGTTAAATTTATAATAAATGCACTAAAAAAGTGCTCATTAGTTAATCCTCTTTTGAGGACATGGAAAGTATCGAAGTCCCCCCTATGGATAAGGCATCTCTCTGTTAACGTAAAGGGCTCGCTTTTAATTGCATTGATATTAAAGAGCATCAATACGAATTGACAAATTTAACAGACAATCTCATTATCTAAAAAATGAGATAAGTATCTTTTAAGATAAATTCGCAGATATGGTTGGTCACGTAGTCAGTTATGGATGGTATGAGCGTGCTCAACAACAAGGAGACTATATTATGAGTTCCTCTTCCACCCGCTATTTCAGCTACGTCGACTGGACGGGGTTTTCCTCTGAAAACGCATTGGCCGAAGCAATTTTCCATGAGCTGGCTAACGAAACTTCCGACGAAGAAGGAATCACTCGAGAGTGCTACTCTAGCGGTGAAGATGCCGCATTAAAGATTTTTTCTGCCGTGGCTACTGCTCATCAGTTGGAAGTTTTATCCGATAGTGCAAGCAACATTGTCGTCCGAATGCCCGAGGATGATGGACATCGTGCGGGGCACTATATAGGCTCCCATGCCGACTCAGTACCCAAAGGCGGAAACTATGATGGAGCGGCGGGAATCGTCGCGGGGCTGCTTTGTCTCATTCGCCTTCAGCAGGTGCAACCGCCATTGGCCACCCCTGTGCGCTTATTAATGTTGCGAGGAGAAGAAAGTGCTTTTTATGGGCGCGCCAATATAGGCTCACGCGCGCTTTTCGGCATGCTCGACGAGCATGACCTGTCTGCGAAGTCGAGCGGCTCCGGTAGCACTTTGGCCACCGCAATGGAAGGCGTCGGTATCAATCTTGCGCCTATTCAATTAGGAAAATCCTTATTCGACCCGCAAATTGCCAAAAGCTATCTCGAGTTACACATCGAGCAGGGACCAGTGATGATAGAGCAGCAATGGCCAGCGGCCATCGTCTCCGGTATACGCGGCAATGTGCGCCACACTCGTATCGTGTGCCAAGGCGAAGCAGGACATTCAGGCGCTATCCCACGCACTTTGCGAAAAGATGCGGTGTTTGCCTTCGGCGATCTAGTGAACCGCTTGGATGAACACTGGCGCGCCTTTCTCGAAGAGAAAAAGGATCTTGTCGTCACCATTGGAATGGTGGGTACCGATCCGAAAGAGCATGCTATCAGCCGTATTCCGGGGATGTTGACGTTCGCTTTTGAGGCACGCAGTCAGGCAACTGATACGCTGGAAACTTTCTACCAACGTTTCCGTACGGAATGTGAGGAAGTTGCGCACCAACATGGGGTTACTTTTACCTTCGATGATAGAACCGATACCGCACCAGCCCGCATGCATGACAACGTCATCGAACGTCTCTCTCTCGCCGCCGAAGATTGTGGCATCAAACCACATAAGCTGCCTTCTGGTGCTGGACACGACGCCGCCATATTTGCCAATGCCGGTATTCCGTCAGGCATGGTCTTCGTACGTAATGCCCATGGTTCTCACAACCCACGAGAAGCCATGGATGTGGACGACCTTATCAAAGGCACTGATATTCTCTTTAAAGCGATCACTGATTGGTAAGCACTGCCTGGCTCTCCACTGGGCTGCTTCTCGGCTATATTAATACAGGGTCGAAGTCCCCGCTCTAACGCCCGAACAACTCATCGCCCAAACTCAGGGTAAATCATCGGAAGCCGTGCGCGAGCGAGTGATGGCCGCAAGAGAGCGCCAAATGGTACGCGGCGCACTCAATAGCCAGTTAAGCGGTAAAGCCCTGGAAGCCGCCTGCGACTTGAACGACGAGGAACGCGCCTGGCTTGCCAGCATTCTGGAAAAGCTCAAACTCTCCGCCCGCGTCTACCACCGCGTGCTGCGCGTGGCGCTGACGCTGGCGGATCTGGAAGGCAAACCCAAACCTGCCCAGCCGCATTTAATTGAAGCCATTGGCTATCGACAGTTGGACAGGCTGTTAAGAAAAAGTTGAAAGCGTATGAAAAAAGGCCTGCCATCAACCCTCGTGGCGGCCGCTCATCACCCACGCCGTCCATGAACCATCGAACAGCGAAAGGTGCTCGTACCCGGCCAACTCCGCGGCTACCCACACAATGCAGGCGGTGATGCCGGAGCCACAGCTGAAGGTCAGGTGGTCCGAAGGGTAAAGCTCTTTGCTGCGCATGAGCTCTGAAATCTCTTCCCGGCTCTTGAAGTATCCGTTATCCAAGAGCTCGGTAAACGGCAGATTAAAAGAGGACGGGATATGCCCACTGGGAAATTCCGGACGGGGCTCGGGGCCGGCCCCTGAAAAGCGCTCGGCACTTCGGGCATCCACCAGCTTAAAGCGCTGCTGCGGAATATTGTCGTAGACCTCGTCCACACTGACCACGCTTTCGTTGGCCTTTAGCACAGGACGGGAGGACAGCGGCGCTGGCACGGAATAACCGTGCTGCACCGGCAGCGACAGCGAGAGCCAGTGAGGCAAGCCACCATCCAGCAGCTTTACATGCTTGAAGCCCGCTTGAGTGAGCAACCAATAGGCACGCGGGGAGGAGTAAACACCCCGATTATCATAAATCACTATCTCATCATCAGGGGTCAAGCCGAGGCCTTGGCACGCCGCTTCCAGTGCCTCTTTCGAGGGCAGCGTATGCGGAAATACCGCCTCCCGGTCGGAAAAGACCTTCTCGATATCAAACTCAAGTGAACCGGGTATTTTTCGATCATCTTCCGGCACATGAGCCGCAACGGGGCTATTGGGCAGCGACGCATCCAGCACCGTGGGTGGAACATCACTCGCCAGGCGGTCCAACAGGTCATTGGCACTCATCAGAATATCTGACATGCGTAAAACTCCCTTGAGACAGTTGGGTAGGCTATTGAAGGGTGCCTGGTTGAAAAGGCTTATTTAAAATAACGTAGCTAAAAAAACCTAATCCTTCACACGCGCCAGAATATCCACCAGCCGCTGGCAGAGCGCATCCAGTTTTTTGCTATTAGCTTCTTCAATAAACGTACCCGTTTCATCAAAAGCCGTGTGCGCTTTGGAGAGCGACATGGGTTGGGGCAGTACGATCAAGCCCAGATTGGCGAGCAGCTGTTGGGCCAGCGGCATCGCGCGAATGCCACCTAACCCACCAGGCGAGGCCGAGACCAGCGCGGCCCATTTGCCTGAGTAAAGTGCCAGGCCCGGCGTGTCTTCATAAGGGCGTGATAGCCAGTCCAGCGTGTTCTTCAAAAGTGGGGTGATAAAGCCGTTGTATTCCGGCGAGGCGATAATCAGTGCCTGGTGATCAGCCAGCAACTCGCGCAGTTTAAGCACGTTCTCCGGAACGCCTTGGGTTTCAATGTCCTCATCAAACAGGGGGCACGGGTAGTCTTTCAAATCCACAAACGTGGCGACGCCGCCCAGCGCCTCAATACGCTTGGCCGCCAGCCGCGCCAGCTGTTTGTTAAGTGAATCCTGACGACTGCTTCCAGCAAATACTAATACCTTGGGTACTACGCTCATTCGATGGGCTCCTTAATGACAGGCTATTGAGGGTCGGCAGGCGCGTGCGGCCCGTCAGGCATCTGGTCAATAAATATGTTGATAGCGCTAAACAAGGCCTCGCGGATCGGCGCTGCTTCGTTAACTAAATGGTGGCGTGCTTCCGGATGGTAGTGAATCTCGGCGGCGGTAAATTTTTGTGCTAAAACGGTCAGGTTCCACTGCCAATCAACCGTTAAATCCTGCTCACCCTGCAAAATCAATGTTGGCACGTCGACAGGCTCAAGCGCGAGCAGGCGTGGCATCCAGCGCCGCATGGCACTTACCCACGCCACACTTAAGCGCTCGGGCTGCAGTGGGTCGTGATCACGCAGAAATTCGGTAAACGCTTCGTCGGTTGAGTTGGGCCGAAATTTACGCGGAATATCCTTCAAGAACGGGCTAGCGATAAGGTGCATCCAACTCGCCTGAGTCCACCGCCAAGGGCGTACCAACGGCGCGAGCAGCACCAGGCCATCCCAACCGGCCTCTTCGCGCCGGGTGAGTGCGTCGGTTGCAAGAATCGCCCCCCCGGTACTCTGCCCAACACCCAACCACGGCCTGGGAGCTATGCCTAGCGTGATCAGGGTGTTTTGCATGTAGGTGAGGCAGTGCTGATAGTCGTCAAAATCTTCAATCTCTGCGCGCGGGCCACTCGAAAGCCCATGACCCGGCAGGTCCCATAGCACTACCCGCCAGCCCTTGGCCAACAGGTGCGTTAACAGGTGACGATAAAGGCCTAAATGGTCAAAGTAGCCGTGCACCACAAAGGCTGTTCCTGATGGATTGGGTGGGCTCCACACCTGGCACCACAAGGCAAAGCGGCCAGTATCGATAAAACCTGCATGTACCTCATCGGTGCTTTCAAAGAGTGCTTCCAGACCATAATGCAGAAAATAGCCCTTCACGACGTCCCACAGCGCTTCACCCGGCACTAATCGGGAAAAGACTGATTCGCCTGCCGTTTGCCGAAACAAACTTTCCATCTGTTGGAAATCCTGCATCCAAACCTCTCTATGAGCGCCCTGTTTTCTTATCATTTGGTCGAGCATTGTGCCGCTTTAACGTCTACGCTGTTTACATGCCTGCACAGTTGTGGAAGTATTTTCCATAAATGTATTTTGCGCTTATTTTACTCTGGCCGTGGCCATTCACCACCCACGGGCACCTTCACAGGAGAAACCCCATGAGCGAGCGTATCACGCGCCACCGTTTGCAGGTGGCCACCGAGCTGGACCGCTTTATTAACGAGCAGGCACTACCTGGCACGGGCGTTGATGAAAGCGCCTTCTGGGCCGGTGTCGATGCCCTGTTCCATGATCTGACCCCAAAAAATAAACAATTGCTAGCAGAGCGTGATGCGCTGCAAGAAAAAATTGATGCATGGCATCGTGAGAACCCCGGCCCCGTTAGCGACATGCCAGCCTACCGGGCGTTTTTGAAAGAGATCGGCTACCTGGCCGACCTGCCTTCCAACGTAAAAGCGACCACCGCCAATGTCGACCGCGAAGTTGCCATACAGGCAGGTCCACAGTTGGTGGTGCCGGTAAGTAACGCCCGCTATGCCCTGAATGCGGCGAATGCGCGCTGGGGCAGTCTTTATGACGCGCTCTACGGCACCGACGCTATTTCCGAGGAAGACGGCGCGGAGAAAGGCACACGCTTTAACCCCAAGCGCGGCGCTAAAGTCATTGCCTATGCGCGAGGCGTTCTGGACCGTGCGGCGCCCTTGGCCACCGGTTCCCACCGCGACGCAGTTAAATACGCGATTCGTGACGGTCATTTGGTCGTTACGCTGGAAGGCGGCCGGGAAACAGGCCTAAAAGATTCCGGCAAGCTGATTGGCTTTACCGGTGAAACGTCCGCTCCTGAGACGATTCTGCTAGCCAATAATGGCCTGCACCTGGAAATCCAGATCGATGCCAGTCACGCCATTGGCAAAACCGACCCGGCGGGCGTAAAAGACGTGGTCGTTGAAGCCGCGCTCACCACCATTATGGATTGCGAAGACTCCGTGGCTGCCGTGGATGCCGAAGACAAGGTAGGCGTTTATAGCAACTGGCTCGGCCTGATGAAGGGCGATCTGGAAGAGAGCATCGACAAGGGCGGTAAAACCTTCACCCGTAAGCTGCACGCTGACCGCATCTGGAACACCACCGAAGGCGGCAAGGTGACTCTACCCGGCCGTTCGCTGATGTTCGTGCGTAACGTGGGCCACTTGATGACCACGCCAGCGATTCTGGATGAGGAGGGCAACGAGTTGCCGGAAGGTATTCTCGACGCCGTGGTTACCTCGCTGCTGGCCCTGCACGATCTTAAAAAAGATGCCGACCAGCCACGCAACTCGCGCACCGGCTCGGTGTATATCGTCAAACCGAAGATGCACGGCCCTGCCGAGGCTGCATTTGCCAACGAGCTGTTTGGCCGCGTAGAAGATATCCTTGGCATGAGCCGCGACACCCTAAAGATGGGCATCATGGACGAAGAGCGCCGCACCACGGTTAACCTCAAGGCGTGTATTGCCGAGGCCTCTTCACGCGTGGCGTTCATCAACACCGGCTTCCTGGACCGCACCGGCGATGAGATGCACACCGCCATGGAAGCAGGCCCCATGGTCCGCAAGGGCGACATGAAATCCGCCGCGTGGATTACCGCCTACGAGAAGAACAACGTACAGGTGGGTCTTGCTTGCGGTCTACGCGGTTGCGCCCAAATCGGTAAAGGCATGTGGGCCATGCCCGATTTAATGCACAACATGCTCGAACAGAAAATCGGCCATCCGAAAGCCGGTGCCAACACCGCTTGGGTACCTTCGCCCACGGCCGCTACCCTGCACGCGCTGCACTATCATCAGGTGAATGTCACCGACGTTCAACGCGAGCTTGAAGCGCTGGGCGAGCCCGACTTCCTCGACGACTTACTCAGCGTCCCGGTGGCGGAAAACCCTAACTGGTCAGATGACGAGATTCAGCAGGAGTTGGATAACAACTGCCAAGGCATTCTGGGTTACGTGGTGCGCTGGGTAGAGCACGGCGTGGGCTGCTCCAAAGTGCCGGATATTCACGATGTAGGCCTGATGGAAGACCGCGCCACGCTGCGTATTTCCAGCCAGCATATTGCCAACTGGCTGCATCACGGCATTGTCGATGCGCCGCGCGTAGAGGAAACCCTCAAACGCATGGCGAAAGTGGTCGATGAGCAAAACGCAGGCGACCCCACTTACACCGCCATGAGCAGTCACTTTGAGGACTCCACCGCGTTCAAAGCCGCCTCTGACCTGATCTTCAAAGGCCGCGTACAACCGTCGGGCTACACCGAGCCGCTGCTTCACGAGTGGCGCCAGGTGCATAAAGCGAAGTAAACGCCTATCTTGATAGCGCTTATTAAACAGCCCCTCGAGGTGCGAAATGACTGCACCTTGAGGGGCTTTTAGTAGAAATCGACTACGGTAAATAGCTCCCTGCCTTTGCGAAAAGGCAGGGCCCGTTATCGTTTACTGCGGCCTCAACCTCAGTGACTCCATCCCACCATCAACGGGGAGACACACGCCCACTGAGGAGCGATTGGCAGGGTCTGCCAAATAGGCTACCGCTTGGGCTACTTCCTCTGCGCTAACAAGTCGGCCATGAGGCTGGCGTGCCTCTAGCGCTGTACGTTCCGCCGCTGGATCATCAGTCTGTTGCAGGAGCCGCCCAACCCATGGAGTATCAGCAGTTCCTGGGGCCACACAATTCACCCGAATGCCCTCACGCACATGATCAGCAGCCATCGCTCGGGTCAATGCGAGTACAGCCCCTTTGGTGGCGGAATATAACGCTCTTTGCGGCAAACCCGCATTAGAGGCGATAGAGGCCATATTCGTAATCGATGCAGACGCTGACTTTCTTAGATGAGGCAGTGCCGCTCGGGACACACGTGCCATCCCAGCAACATTGATTTCCCATGATTGAGTCCACTCTTTGTCTGAGTTATCAGCGACACTCCCTTGGGCCCCAATGCCAGCGTTATTGACTACAATATCCAAGCGCCCAAACTTATCAACAGTCGCCTGAACGGCACGGTTCACTGAGGTACTATCTGCAACGTTACACTCTTGCCAATAGTGCTGATTTCCTGAATCGACAATATCAAGAACGGCAACACTGGCTCCTTCTTTAGCCAAAAGATCGGCGATCGCTGCGCCAATCCCTGAGGCGCCACCGGTCACAAGGGCCACCAAACCTTCAAAGCGTGCAGACATAACTCACTCCTCCCAAGCTCGATAGGTTTGGCGTTGACGACCCAATCCTTCAATCTCGACTTCAACTACATCGCCTGATTTCAGATACGCAAAGCGTCCAGATACAGCGACTCCCTGAGGCGTTCCTGTCGAGATCACATCGCCTGGCTCAAGTTGCATGTACTGGGAAAGATCGCGCACGATCTCGGCACAGCTGAATATCATGTCGGCTGTACGGGAATCTTGCCGAGACTCTCCATTAACCCAAGAGCGCAATCTCACATCCGCTGGATTAAATTCATCTGCCGTTACGGTCCAAGGTCCTAATGGCATATAGCCGGGGCTGCATTTACCCTTACTCCACTGACCTCCTGAAATTTCTAGCTGGAACGATCGCTCGGAGAGGTCGTTAGCTAATACATAGCCGCCGATATGCTGCGCCGCATCTTCCAAAGAATCACAGTAGGCGGCCGTGCTACCGATAATGATACCCAGCTCAACCTCCCAGTCAGTCTTCAGGGAGCCACGAGCAATGGTAACGGTGTCATTTGGGCCCGCAATGGTATTGGGTGTTTTGAGAAAAACGATAGGGCTCTTCGGCGGCTCCGCACCGGACTCAGCGGCATGGGCGGCGTAATTCTGACCGATACAGATCACCGCTGAAGTGGTAGCCACGGGGGAGCCATAGCGAATATTATCGTCGATATTAACAGCGGTAAGATGACCTTTTTCAACCAATTCACTAAGTTTCCGCACCCCACCAGAGGCCCAGAATTTGGGGCCAAAATCACCTACCGGCGAAGCGTCGTACAACACTCCATCAATCTCAACAAGCGGCATTTCATATCCAAGTTCACCACGGCGTAACAGCTTCATACTTCCTCCTTTAGCAGACCCTGGGCCCACAGATCATTCCAGAATGCTTCGGGTATTTCGGATGACGCTAGCGCAAGATTCTTCTCAACTTGCGCAACCGAACGCATACCGGCCATAACATTCACGACAGCAGGATGCCGCTTGGGAAAGTGCAGCGCGGCCTCCGGAAGGCTCACTCCATGATCGCGCGCCACCGCAGCAATCTGCCGCGTCCGATCCAGCGCCCACTTTGGCGCGGGGCCGTACTCGTACCACGCGTCCTCGGACGGCTCTTCGCGCGCAAGTAACCCAGAGTTGAAAATTCCAACGGCAATAACGCCCACTCCTTTCGCCTGACAGGCTGACATCAACCCCACTTGCTCCTGCTCAAGCAAGGTATACCTACCAGCAAGCATGATTAAATCGGGGTCGGAATGATCCACGAAACGGCGCAGCATAGTGGCGTCTTTAGAACCAATACCCCACGCTGAAATAACCCCTTCGCTGCGAAGTCGGTTCAGCATGGGTACCGCACCGCTGATCGCTTCGTCGAAACGGTCAGTCGGCTCTTCAGGATCATGAATCCAGAGAATGTCGACAGCATCGAGTTTCAGCCGCCCCAACGACTCTTCAAGGCTGCGCTGTACCCCATCGGCTGTGTAGTCACGAAGGCGCGTTAGATTATCGGGGACAAGAAAACCATTTTGATGATCAGAACCCTGCGGCATTGGGTTCTCTCTTAGCAGTCTTCCCACCTTAGTGGAAATAACGTAATCCTTGCGCGACTGCCCACTAAGCGCTCTACCAATCCGCTCTTCGGAAAGCCCTAAACCATAATGTGGGGCGGTGTCGAAGAACCTTAGCCCGCCCTCCCATGCGGCCTCCACGGCATCGATGCACGCCTGCTCTGCCACCTTTTTGCCCATGTTTCCAAATTGCGCCGTACCGAACCCCAACTCACTAAAAGCGGTGTTGAGCTTATTAGGTAAACGAGAAGATGTGGTCATTGACTTGGTCTCCTTGAGTAGATACGAAGGGCGTTCTCGTGGGCAATTGCCGCACGGTGGTCAGCGGGCAAGAGTTCTAATACGCGCAAACACCAATCGTAGGTATCCAGGCTAACGGGATAGTCACTGCCGAGTAGGCAACGCTGAGGGCCGAAAAGCTCAACGGCGGCCCCCACTACGCCAGCCGTAACATCTTCCAGCGCTATAGACCCTTGGCATTCCGCAGGTAATCCGGAGAGCTTGCAATGTACGTTGGGTAGCTCCGCAAGACATGCCAAGTCTCGGTGCCAATTGAGCATGGCCTGTTTATTACCAACCTCAGGCTTTCCCATATGGTCCAGCACCACAGTAAGCTCAGGCACTTGCGAAAGCAGTTGGGTGAGTGCAGGTAATTCCCCGGCTCTAACGCAGGCATCAAACGGAATGCCGTTGTCTGCAAGTCTTTTCATTCCCTGTAAGAGATAAGGCGAGTTGAAGAGGTTACGATCCTGTAGAAGCCTACGCACACCAACCAACTTGGGTAGCGTTGTAACTCTTTCCAGTCTTTCAGCAGCGTCATGTGCCTCGAGCGCCACACCGGCCACGATGCCGTAAACCCGCGAGTCCTTCTCTGCTATATCAGCGAGCCAATCAGCTTCCTTGACTGGGTCATCGGCATCGGCTTCAACGAGAATGTATTGGCGTTTTTCAACCCGCTCAGGAATGGCTGATTTGGATGGCAATCCTGCTTGAGCAAGCCACGAAACATGGACAGTTGACGTATCCCAGATGTGAAGGTGTGTATCGATAATCATGGCACGCCGACCGTCAGCAAGAGATTCGAATACGGGCGTGTTTCACCGGTAGCGACGAGAAGACATACGTCGGGCTCACGACAAGCCGCATAAAATTCCATCCGCGCCAAACTCGACCATATGATGTCTTCTCCGCCACGATGAACATGCGAAGCCAGCAACTGCTGAAATTCCTTAACAGCTTCAGAGGCACCGCCTTCGGCCGTTTGCATATAAATCGCAGACTCCACATAAATCGTCTCTGCCACCGCCTTTAAAACGTCGGCAGCCGGAATCATTCCTGCACAGAGGTTCAAGTGGACTCTTGGGGCAGTAGACGGCGCACCCGTTGAATGCGGGTAAAGCGCATCAGCAATGAGAATCTGCGATCCATGGCCTGCCTCGGCTAGACCAGAAAGCAACGCCGGATGCAGAACGCGTCCTTTAATCATACGGCGGCTCCGTCTCGGCGCTTCTTCCACTCAGCACCATTCGGCCAAGCCCAACTCGCCAGCGACTCCGCTTTTATTTCCGCAGAGTAGCCAGGAGCTGCTGGCAGCAAGTAAGCCCCGTCTTTAACTCTGCAAGGGTCAACGAAATGTTCGTGAAGGTGATCCACGTATTCGGCAACACGTCCCTCCATCGGGCCTGAGACCGCGACGTAATCAATCATCACCAAGTGGCTAACAAGCTCACAAAGCCCGACACCACCAGCATGAGGGCACACGGGTTTCGCGAATTTTTTAGCCATGAGTAAGACAGGAATAATTTCGTTGATACTGGCGAGTCGACAGGAATCGATCTGAACAAAATCTACAGCGTTGGCTTGCAGTAACTGTTTGAACAGTACACGGTTCATACCATGCTCACCGGTCGCGATGCCAATGCCCTCGTCGCGAACACCATCGGCAATAGCGCGGTGGCCTAAAACATCATCAGGGCTAGTGGGCTCTTCAATCCATAGCAGATTGTGATGGGCTAGCTCTCGCACTCTCTGGATCGCTTCTGGCACATCCCAAATCTGGTTGGCATCGATCATTAGCGATCTGTCCGAACCAATTACCGAACGAGCGATACCAAGCCGACGCTCATCGTCTTCAGGGTTTGCACCGACCTTAAGCTTGATATGCTGATAGCCCTCCTCAATCGCTTCGCGGCAGAGCCTTTCAAGCTTTTCATCCGAATATCCCAGCCACCCGGCGGATGTTGTATAGCACTGAAACCCATGATCCTTGAGATCAGAAATTCGTTCTTCACGATATTGGCGCTGCTCTTCCAGCATAGCGATGGCTTCATCGGCCGTCAGCACATCAGAGAGGTAGCTCAAGTCGAGTTGATCGACGAGATCAGCCGGTTCCATTTCACAGATATATTGCCAGAGTGGCAGCCCTGCTCGGCGTGCTGCAAGATCCCATACCGCATTCATCACAGCGGCACGAGCCAAGTGAACGACCCCTTTATCTGGCCCGAGCCAACGAAGCTGAGAGTCCTCTGCAAGTTCACGGTAGGCTTGCCCAGGCTTATCGCATAACTCAGCCACATCACGTCCGACGAAGCGAGAGGCTAATGCGTTAACCGCTTGAAGGCAGATATCATTTCCACGCCCTATGGTAAAAGTAAACCCGCATCCATAGAGCGCATCATCATCCGTTATAAGCCGGAGATAAGCGGCGGAGTAATCTGCATCCTTATTAACAGCATCAGATCCATCGCTACTGTCTGACGTAGGAAATCGCAGATCGATAAGGTCAATGGCAGTAATAGCAGTCATCTTTGAACCCCGAATTCATATGATGTATTTAACTCTGGCTTAATTCTTACGCTAGCTTCAAACTTTCTTAATTCACCGCAATAACCCAGGAAAGCGCATGAGTGAAGACAACCTCGCAGACAACGCTGTACGCCGCCCATCACAAAACGAAGTGGTTGTTCAAGGCATCCAGGACATGATCACTTCGAGAGAGATCAAGCCTGGTGACAGACTCCCTGTAGAGCCCCTACTTGCCGAGCGTTTCAATGTATCTCGCAGCTCTCTTCGAGAAGGTGTACGCGCACTGGTTGCCATGGGCATCCTGGAAACAAGGCAAGGCTCCGGCACTACCGTTACAACGCTTGATCCTCATTTACTTCTTAAACCGCTGGTTTTTTGGGCCAGCATTCAGGGCGACAAATCCTCACTTGACCTGCACGCTGTGCGCCAAGCACTTGAAGTTGAGTCTGCTGCTACCGCGGCTTCGCGAAGAACACCGGAAGATATTGAGCAACTCAAACACCTGCTCAAAACGGCGGAACCTGCCATTCGAGCTAAAGATCACGAAGCGGCCATGGCGGTAGACCTGGAGTTTCATCTCACGGTGGCAAGGATCTCCCGAAACCCCATCCTTATCGCTCTTTTAGAAGCACTGTCTCGCCCAACGCTAAGAATGAGGATATGGCAGTCCATTTACCGCGGGGGCCGCCTGGACACTACACACCATGAACATCTGGCAGTACTGAATGCGATTGCCGCTGGCGACCCCATTTCGGCGCATGCTGCCATGCACACTCATCTGGCTCAGGTTGCCGTTAATCTGGAAGACTGATCCCCAGCGATAAGCACTAGGCTAGATCTTCAGCACTGGCTGACTCCGGCGCAGGATTACGCAACACATACATGCCGTATCCAACGATCACCATGAAACACCCCATCACTACCAGGTAACTGATTCGAGCCGATGTCATATCGATTACCCATCCCTGTAACGGAGGAATAAGTGCGCCTCCAACAATCGCCATAACCAGCCCCGCAGCACCATACTTGGTGTCCTGACCAAGCCCAGTGAGCGCGATGCCATAGATAGTGGGAAATAGAAGTGAAATACAGGCACTCAGCATAACGATGGCTACTGACCCAGCGATGCCGCCAGTTATTACAGCAAACAGGGATAGCCCTACGCCCAGCACACACATAAGCGTCATTAACTTACGTGGATCAAAGCGCCCCATTAAGCCCACCATAAGGAAGCGGGAGAACAAAAAGACCAACAGAGATGCCTGAAGCCAGTACCCTGCGACGGCATTGCTAACGCCCAGGTTTTCAGTAATGTAGTGGAGCGTAAACGTCCAGGCACATGTCTGAGCAGCAACATTAAAGAACTGGGCGACAACACCAAATGAGTAGCGGCGATTTTTCAACAACCGCCCCAGGCGGCTACCAGGCAGCTTCACAGCGTCTGCTTTGCGGTCTGACATCAAAGCCGTATGCGCCGGAACGCGCACCATAGCGATGGCGATAGCAATAACAATGTAGAGCAACGCCAACGTTATATAGGGGCCCATCACAGCTTGCAGTTCGGCTGACTGAATGCTTTCAAGTTCTTGTTGCGAAAGTGCCGCACGATCTACCGCTGTGGCGGGATTAACATGGGGCAAAATAAAGATCGCAGCCAACAACACGCCAAGGTTAGAACCAATAGGATTGAAGGCCTGTGCAAAGTTAAGCCGGCGCGTCGCATTGTGCCGTGGCCCCATAGCCATGACATAAGGATTTGCCGATGTCTCCAAAATAGAGAGCCCCGCCGCCAGCGTGAACAAAGCGACAAGAAACATTGAGTAGGTCATTACAATCGAGGCAGGAAAGAAAAGAAAACCGCCTGTGGCGGCCAAAAGCAGACCGATCAGCACACCCCCCTTATAACCAAGCTGCGAGTTAATCCAGGCGGCTGGAATGGCTAACGCGAAATATGCCCCGTAATAAGAAAATTGAACCAACGAAGACTGAAACGCGCTCATTGAGAAAACTGAACCGAAAACCGATACCAGCGGGTCGGTCAAGTTTCCAGCCAACCCCCACGCCGCAAAACAGGCAACTATTAACAAGAATGGCAGGCGCATGCCTTTGTGGAGGAATGGTTCTTTTTTTAATTCTGAATTCTCTTTAGACGATAGTTCAGCAAGCTGTGATTGCACAAGCAACTCCTTGTTATATTATTATCCAAAGTGAATTCATCTGATGAATTTCGCTGAAAGTAAACTAGCCAACTTGGCTGTATATGGCAAGCTTCGGCTTGCTAGCCATTCGTCTAAGGTTTCTAGCGAGAATTGGTTTTCTTGAATACTAGAGTTGCTATACGTATACCTGATCCAGTTGTGTCCAATGTTAGCCACTTGACTATTGCTTTCTCTTTGAAAGGCTGACTTTGTAGCAGCAAAATTGTGTAAAAATAACCAAACAGGACAACAACAATGACCATCATGACTGTCGAACAGATCGAGCACTTTCTGGATGAGGTGTTTCCCCAGCGAATGGGCAGAGTTGAAAGCGTAGGCGAGATGTGTGCCACGATGCGCTTAACGGTAGGGTATGAACACCTACGCCCCGGCCCTCGAGTAAGCGGCCCTACGATGATGGGCTTTGCCGATGTGGCGCTGTATGTGGCGATTCTGGCCCAAATCGGCCCTGAACCCATGGCGGTGACCAGTGACTTAAACTGTCACTTCCTGCGCGCCGCTTCAGGCGAACACGACATTATCGCCCGCGCCAAACTGATCAAGCTGGGCCGCCGTTTAGCGGTGGGTGAAGTACAGATATTCTCCGCAGCCGATGAACACCGCCCAGTTGTGCACGTCACCGCAAGCTATGCCTTGCCCGCTACGTAGCAGCCGACAAACAGGGTAAGCAGCGATCGTAGAGAATGGCTTGCAAAAAAACGCCCCGGGCCCTGGCTATCAAGAAGCCAGGGCCCGGGGCGTTTAGCAGCCAGGTAGCTTAGTAAGCGGCTTCTGGCTCGTAGTACTCTTCTACATTGTCGAGAGTGATTAGATCAGCGTTAAGGATGAGCCGTGAAGGCACGCCGTGGTACATATCGCCCAGATGTTCGCCTTTAACGCCGTGTACCGCTACCGCCATGGCAGAGGCAATCATGTTCGGCGGATAGGTAACGGTGCCTTTAACCATCGGGTGCTCGTTACGAATCATTTCAATCACTCGCTGAGAGCCGCCACCGCCCACAATCAGTTGGATATCGTCGCGGTTGTTTTCATCCACCGCCTGAAGGGCCGAGATCAATACGTCATCATCACCCGCCCAAATGGCGTCCACTTCCGGGTTACTGCCCAGCAGGTCTTCCGTTACGCTAAGCGCCTGCTGTGGGTTCCAGTTGGTCGTTTGAGAGGCCAGGATATTGATGTTGGGGTAGTTTTCCATCACCCGATTAAAGGCATCGACACGCTGGCTGTTGATGGGAATAGGCGGACCTTCCAGCACCAGAATATTGCCCTCGCCGCCCAACTCTTCAGCGATATAACGCGCGGCGTGCTCGCCTAAGCCTGGGTTATCGCCCGCAATAAAGACGTTTTGCGCAGGCGTTTCAAGCTCGCGGTCCACCACAACGGTATAGATGCCTTCATCGTAGGCTTCGGAAATAACTGCCTGAAGCGTTGCCGGGTCGTGGGGAAGAATGACCAGTGCATCCAGGTTGCGGATCATCAGATCTTCCACGTTAGAGACCTGGGCCGTGCCGGAGTTAGCGGAGAGTACCGTAAAACTGACATCCGGATACTCCTCGCTTAGCTCATCGGCGGCTTGCTGTGCCCACCATAAAAGGCCTGCGGTCCAGCCATGGTCAGCGGACGGCACGGTGACGCCAATATGGTAGTCGTCGGCCAGCGCCAGGCTGGACGTACCCGCTATGGCCGTTGCCAGCGCGGCAGTCTTGAAAAGGCGTGATAGTGTCATTGTTATTGCTCCCTTTCTAACGTACATCGTGGATGGGCGAGCCAACCCCGCCCAGTGTGATCGTCGGCCCTGTTTGGGCATAGCGACCGAAAAGACCGTTTTTAACGTCCGCTTTTACAAATCAGGCACGCTTGTACTGCAGCAGCACCGCCAGCAAAATGACGCCACCCTTGACCAACCCCTGCAAATAAGGGGAAACGCCGGTCAGGTTAAGCATGTTGTTGATAATACCCAGAATCAGCGCACCGATGACCGTGCCCCATATCGAGCCGCGCCCGCCGGAAAGCGCCGTGCCTCCGATGACGACGGCGGCGATAGCATCCAGTTCATAAAAGTAGCCTGCATCACTCGGGCTTACCGAGTTGAGCCGTGAAGTCAGCATGATGGCCGAAAGACCCACACAGATGCCCGCAATCACAAAGGTGGAGAGCACAATGCGCTCAACCCGAATGCCCGAATAGCGTGCTACCTGAGGATTAGCGCCCACCGCGCACACATGCCGCCCGTAAGGGGTATGAAACAGCAGCACATGCGCGATGATCGCTAAGCCAAAGAATACGATCACCGGAACCGGAATGCCCAGCAAAAAGCCGCCGCCCACGCTTGAGAAGTGCGGGTTGGGGGTAGAAACCACCGCCGCATCGGTGAAGTAGAGCGCCAGCGAGCGAAAAATCGACATACTGGCAAGCGTTACCACAAAGGCGGCAATACGCCCTCGGGTGACTAACAAGCCGTTGAATAGCCCTAACAGCCCGCCCGCTGCGATAGCGGCCAACAGGCCGAGAAGCACCGCCTGAATGGGGTCACTAATACTATTGACGATATACAGGATAACCACGCCCACCAGCGCCACCATCGACCCCACCGACAGATCGATCCCGCCGGCGATAATCACAAAGGTCATGCCGATGGCGATAATGCCGGTATAGGAGACCTGACGCATCACGTTGGAAATATTGCGCGTATTTAGAAAATATTCGCTGGCGATGGACGACACTACGAACAGCAAAATCAGCGCCACCAGCGGGGCCAGAATCGTCGCGTTAAGGGGCAGCCTGCGCAGGCCTTGGCGTGCAACGCTCCCCATTGTCTTGGTATTAGGCGGTTGAGCCATCTTTATTCCCCACTTGTTCACGGTTGGCGTGCTGCCGTGCGCCAGCGGCATACAGCATTATTTGTTCTTCGTTGATCTCGTCACCGTTAAGCTCAACGGCTATTTGCCCCTCACGAATCACTAACACCCGATCCGCAATACCAATGACCTCTTCAAGCTCAGAGGAGATCACGACAACAGCTTTATTTTGTTCGGTAAAGTCGCGAATCAACCGGTAAATCTGCTGTTTAGCGCTGATGTCGATGCCGCGGGTGGGCTCATCGAGCATCAGGATCTCGGGCTCGATATCGAGTAGCTTCGAGAAGTAAACCTTCTGTTGGTTACCACCGCTCAACAGGCTCACCGGCGCCGCGAGGTTGGATGCCTTGATGGCCAAGCGCTGCTGGTAATGTTCAGCTTGACGCCGTTCAGCGCGATGTTTGATAAACCCGCGCACATAGCGCTTCAGGCTAAGGGCGGTAATGTTCTGCATGACGTTAAACGAGAGAATCAGCCCCTTGCCCTGGCGGTCTTCCGACAGATACGCCAAGCCGTGGGCGTGGGCTTCGTTGGGCGAACGAAGATCAACAAGCTCGCCATCGATTAATATTTCGCCCTGCTCTTTACGGTGCAGCCCCATGATGGTTTCAGCAATTTCGGTGCGCCCCGCACCTACTAACCCGGCAAGCCCCAACACTTCACCGCGGCGTACTTCAAGGTTGATGTCCTTGAGCTTGCCTTTAAGGCTCAAGCCCCGCACCCGCAGCGCGGGCGGCGTGTTATCAGCACGTTGCGCAAGCTTCTCAGGGTAAATTTGTGACAGCTCACGCCCGACCATTTTGCGCGCCATGCCCTCTTCATTAAGCGTCGCGGTCTCGCACAGTTCTACTTGCTGGCCGTCGCGTAAAATCAGCAGCCGATCACAAAGGTCTTTGACCTCTTTTAGCTTGTGAGAAATAAACAGAATCGTGACGCCCTTGGCGACCAGCGCGCGCACCACTTTAAACAGCACTGCGACTTCGCGGTCGGTCAGTACCGTAGTGGGCTCATCCAGAATCAGCAGTCGCGCGTCGTTAACCAGCACCCTGGCCACTTCTACCATCTGCTTTTGGGCAACGCTTAGCCGCTCGATGGGAAGTTCAGGGTCCAGGTCCACTTCAAGCGAGCTGAGTAGTTGCTGGGTTCGCTTACGCATACCAGCGTGGTCAAGAAAACCATGACGGCGTACTTCCTGGCCGAGAAAGACATTTTCGTAAACACGCAGCGTGGGGATTAAATTGAATTCCTGGGGGATCATCGCCACGCCGTGAAAACGCGCCGTAATCGGGTCCAGTGCGTTGAATATCTGGCCATTCAGGTGAATCGTACCCGCCGTTGGCGTGTAAATACCGCTGATGATCTTTAACAGCGTGGATTTTCCGGCGCCATTTTCCCCCAGAATACCCAGCACTTCGCCCGGCATAACGGAAAGGGAAATATCATTCAGTACTTGAACGGGGCCGAAGGCTTTACCGATCCCTTCAAGCTTTAAAATAGGCTCGCTCATGGGGCGCCCCCAGAAGCGCCTGACGCTTTACTCAGATGCAGCGGCGTCCAGCTACCCTCCGCCTGGTGTGAGGTAATCGCCGCGGCAATAAAGCGCATGCCATCCACACCGTCTTCAATGCCGGGCAGCCAAGCGGGATACTCACCAGCCGCGTGACCATCGGCCAACGCCTGATACAGGTTGGCAAAGGCTTCAATGTAGCCTTCCGGATGCCCGCCCGGCACGCGAACGCCTTGAGCAATGTTCGCACTTAGCCAGTCATCGCGCCGCGTTAAGCGCTGGCTTGGCCCATTAAGCGGTTTCAGCCACAGCTCGTTGGGCTGCTCCTGGGCCCATTGCAGGCTGGCCTTCTCGCCGATGACGCGAATGGTTAGCGCATTTTCATAACCAGCGGCCGTCTGGCTTGCCCACAGCATGCCGCGCGCACCGCCGTTAAAGCGCAGCAGCGCCTGAACGTTATCGTCCAGCGCCCGCCCCGGCACCGCTGTCACCAGCTCAGCGCTTACCTCACTGACGCGCTGACCGCTGATAAACTGGGCCAGCTGAAACGCATGCACGCCGATATCTCCCAAACAACCCGCCGCGCCCGCCTGAGTAGGATCCAACCGCCAAGCAGCTTGGCGGTTATCGGCTTCAGGGGGTTCACTTAACCACTCTTGAATATATTCGACCTGTACATGGCGAAGCTGCCCCAGCGCGCCTTCGGCAATCAGTTCACGGGCATGCTGAACCAGTGGATAACCCGCATAGTTGTGCATTAATACAAAGTGGCGAGCGCTTTTCTCAGCCGCCTGCGCCAGCTGCTCGGCTTCCTCAACACTGAGCGTCATGGGTTTTTCACACACCACGTGAAAGCCCACTTTCAGGCTTGCCAGCGCCGCCGGGTAATGCAGATGGTTGGGCGTCACAATCGCCACGACCTGCGCACCATCTTCACGAGCGGCTTCGCCTGCCAACAGCGCGGCGTAGTCGGTATAGCAACGCTGCTCATCAATACCTAACTCGCTGGCGGTCGCCAGGTTGCGCTCGGTCTGGGATGAAAAAGCCCCGGCCACCAGCTCAAAGCGGTCGTCCAGGCGTGCCGCCATGCGGTGCACACCGCCAATAAAAGCCCCCTGGCCGCCGCCTATCATGGCGAGGCGAAGTCTGCGCGGCGTGTTATTGATTATTGTCATGAAGTAACCCCTGAGCGTTAATTTAACCGAGGCCCAGCAGCGTGCGGTTGGCCTGGCGATCCGTTCCGGCATCGGCAAAATCATCAAACGCGCGGTCGGTCACCTGAATGATGTGCTCGTTCACGAACGTGACGCCTTCCGCCGCGCCCTGCTCAGGATGTTTGATCGCGCACTCCCACTCGATGACTGCCCAGCCATCAAAATCGTACTGGGCCAGTTTCGAGAACACCGCTTTGAAATCCACCTGCCCGTCGCCCAAGGAGCGAAAGCGGCCTGCCCGCTCGACCCAAGAAGTGTAGCCGCCGTAAACGCCCTGCTGGGCGGTGGGATGAAACTCGGCATCTTTGACATGAAACATGCGGATATAGGGGTGATAGCGGTCAAGAAAGGCAAGGTGATCAAGCTGCTGGAGCACCAAATGCGAAGGGTCATACAGCATGCAGCAGCGCGGGTGATGGTCCACTGCGGCTAAAAAACGCTCAAAGGTCGCGCCATCGTGCAAGTCTTCACCGGGGTGAATCTCAAAGCATAAGTCCACACCCGCCGCATCGAAGGCATCCAGAATAGGGCGCCAGCGCTTGGCAAGCTCGGCAAAACCCTCTTCAACCAGCCCTGCGGGGCGCTGCGGCCACGGGTAAAGAAACGGCCAAAGTAGCGAGCCGGAGAACGTGGCGTGGGCCTTCAAACCCAGATTGGCGCTGGCCTGCGCAGCAAGCTTTAGCTGCTCGACGGCCCAGGCTTGGCGCGCGACCGGGTCGCCGTGCAGTTCAGGCGGGGCGAAGCCATCAAACAGGCTGTCATAAACCGGATGCACGGCCACCAATTGGCCCTGCAAATGCGTCGAAAGCTCGCAAATTTCCAAGTCATATTGCGCTAAAGTCGCCTGCACTTCCTGGCAATACACCTGGCTTTCTGCCGCTCGTTCAAGATCAAAAAACCGCTTATCCAGCGTGGGCATTTGCAGCGCTTTAAAGCCCAGCTCCGATGCCCAGCGAGCAATATTCTCCAGGCTATCGAAAGGCGGCTCGTCACCAATGTACTGGGCTAGAAAGAGCGCGGGCCCTTTAAGGGTCTTCATCATCGACCTCATTTGTTTTGTTGTTTTGGCGTCAGCAACCAGCGCTGAAAGACGCAATGTAATGGATTACATTGCAGCAGAGCAAAGTACATCGGTCAAGCATGACAAAAAGAATGAAATAAAATGGATAACGCACTGCTGTAAAAGGATTTTAAATCTTAAACCTCTCGGTAAGCGCTTATATTTTAGACTAAAGAATAAATAAAAAGAGGGAATAAATAGCCGCATAATTAACGCGCTAATAGTAAGGATGCGTTTATATATTGTGGTTAACACTGCTAGAATTTTGATGTAAACATTTACATTTTAGCGAATAGCGCGCCAACATTGTCTTTAACCGCCCGCTTTCAGGCGCGTTTTTTTTCAGGACCATCGTTCAATGCTTAACACCCAGGTAACGAGCAAACAGCCGCATAGCGTGCCGACGATTAAAGACGTGGCGAAAGCGGCGGGCTGTTCGACAGCCACCGTATCACGCGCCCTGGCAACGCCTGAAAAAGTCAGCGATGCCACCCGAAAGCGGGTGAATCAGGCAATTGCTCAGGTGGGCTATTCGCCCAACATTGCCGCACGCAACTTGCGCCGCGCGGAGTCCAAAACCATCGTGGCGCTCTTGCCGGATATTTCGAATCCGTTCTTCTCCGAAATTATTAGCGGCATGGAGGATGTTGCCCATCAGGCGGGTTACCAGATACTGATTGGCGACTGCGAACACGACCCTGCGCGCGCTGAGGCCTACTTTCGGCTGCTTTCCACCAACCAGGCCGATGGCATTGTGCTGTTGACCTCCGAGATCCCCAAGGCGCTGGTCAAGCAAGCGGATAATCAGGCGGACTTTCCGTTGGTCATGACATGTGAATTTTTTAGCGATATCGACCTGCCGTTAATTGCTATCGACAACCATCAAGCCAGCTGCCAAGCGATTGATTATCTGGTGTCGCTCGGCCACCGACGTATTGCCACGCTTTCCGGTCCCGCGAATAACCCTATTTGCCAGGAACGCAATCGCGGCTATCGCGATACGCTCGCGGTGCATCAATTGAGCAATGAAGCGCGTATTGCAGAGGGTAACTTTGGCTTTCGCTCCGGGTATCAGCAGGGGCTAGCACTGCTGGAGGGGAAAACGCCCCGCCCTACCGCAATTTTTTGTCATAGTGACGAAATGGCGGTTGGCGTGCTGAAAGCCGCCCGCCAGTTGGGTATTAGCGTGCCCGACCAGCTGTCGGTTGTCGGCTTTGATAATATCGGCCTAAGCGAATACTGCGACCCGGAACTGACGACCATTAGCCAGCCGCGCAATGAAATCGGCCAGCAGGCCATGCAGTTGCTGCTCCACCTTTTGCGCGGCGAGCAGCCCATTCGGCATCAGACGCTAAGTAGTCACTTGATCGTGCGTAAAAGCACCGGGCAGCTTAAAGGTCAGCCGTAAAAAGTCTACCGGGGCTTCTTGATTAAGGGCTTCTGATCACCGCTACCGCCAGCATCAGCCACCCGGCAATCAGCAGAGCGCCACCTATCGGCGTGACGATGCCTGCATTCAAACCGGCCATCGCCATGGCATAAAGCGAGCCGGAGAAACCCACCATGCCCAAGCCCCACAGCGCAACTGGCCACTGCCAGCCCTTGAAACCGAACACACGCTGACCGACCAGTACCGCCATTATCGCCAGTGTGTGCCAAGCCTGATAGCGCACACCGGTTTCGGCCGCGTGCACCAACTCCGCCGATACTCGCGCGGCCAGACCATGAGCAGCATACGCGCCCACCATGACCGTGATAGCTCCAGAGAGCGCTACCAGGCACCAAATGATTCGTTCGCTACGTTGCATTGCTGCTCCTTTCAAGGTGTTAGCGCGCCTGTATAAGCGCGCGTACGACTCGGCATACCTTGCGCCGCAGGAAACCGCTACAATAGAGGCACTTTTTGGTATTTCGCTAGGGTTAGCCCTAACTCTTATAGACCCTATGCCTCGATAGACGAGACGCCCTTATGCAAATTCAACTCAATGGCGAGCCTTACGCGCTGGAAGCGGGCCTGACGGCTGCGGATCTAATCGATCAATTGGCGCTTACGGGTCGGCGGGTCGCGGTAGAGATCAACGAAGAGATTGTGCCACGCAGCCAGCTAGCCATCACTCCCTTGGCCGAGGGTGACCAGGTCGAAGTGGTGCACGCCATTGGCGGTGGCTAGCCCGCAGCTCTCATGACTATTCCACTGGCTACGCCCTATTTCTTGCGCTTTATCCAGGATTCGCTATGACACTTCAAAACGATGCGCCGTTTACTATCGCCGGACGTAATTTTAGTTCTCGCCTGCTGGTCGGCACCGGCAAATATAAAGACTTCGACGAGACCGGTGCGGCGATTGCCGAAAGTGGCGCCGAGATTGTTACCTTTGCCGTACGCCGTACCAACCTGGGCCAGGAAGCCGGACCCAACCTGCTCGACGTGATTTCACCGTCGCGCTATACCCTGCTGCCTAACACGGCAGGCTGCTACACCGCCAAAGACGCCGTACGCACTTGTCGCTTGGCCCGCGAACTGCTGGATGGCCACAAGTTGGTCAAACTGGAAGTGCTGGGCGATGAGACCACGCTCTACCCCAATGTCGTCGAAACCCTGAAAGCCGCCGAGACGCTGTTGGCCGATGGCTTTGACGTCATGGTGTACACCAGCGACGACCCCATTGTGGCACGCGAACTTGAAGCCATGGGTTGCTGCGCCATCATGCCGCTGGGCTCGCTGATTGGTTCAGGCCACGGCATTCAGAACCCACACAACGTGCGCCTGATTGTGGAACAAAGCAGCGTACCGGTGCTGGTGGATGCCGGTATCGGCACGGCGTCCGACGCGGCCATGGCCATGGAACTGGGTTGTGATGGCGTGCTGTTGAATACCGCCATTGCCCACGCTCGTGAACCGCTGCGCATGGCGCGCGCCATGAAGAGCGCCGTAGAAGCCGGGCGCGATGCTTTCCTGGCCGGGCGCATGCCGCGCCGCCAAACGGCAGACCCTTCATCACCTTTTGCTGGCCGCATTAACGGTTAAGAGATTTTATGACTGATATTAAAAGTACCGACGAGTCCTCAACCGGGCCAGAAAGCGCTGAAGCGCCGCTGCATCGTCGCGGTATTAAAAGCTATGTAATCCGTGCTGGGCGCATGACTCAGGCCCAGAATCGAGGCCTTGAAGATGTATGGCCGCGCTTTGGCCTGACGATTGCCGATGGTCTGCAGGACCTGACGGCACTGTTTGGCCGGGAAGCGCCCCGCGTGGTTGAAATCGGCTTCGGCATGGGTAACTCGCTGATCGAGCAGGCAGAAACCCACCCGGACACCGACTTTATCGGTATCGAAGTGCATTCGCCGGGCGTCGGCAAGCTGCTGGATGAAGTGGACAAGCGCGGCCTGACCAACCTGCGTATCTACAAGGAAGACGCTTTGGCCGTGCTGGAAAAATGCCTGCCGGAAGGCTCATTGACCACCGTGCAACTGTTCTTTCCCGACCCCTGGCCGAAGAAAAAGCACCACAAGCGGCGCATTGTGCAGCCCGCATTTGTCGAGCTGATTCGCACCCGCTTAAAACCCGGCGGCACCTTCCACATGGCGACCGACTGGGAAGCCTATGCCGAATGGATGGCCGAGGTAATGGAAGCCGCCCCCGGCTACACCAACACAGCCGATGCCGACACGGCGCCCTATGTACCCCGCCCCGCCTTCCGCCCGCTGACCAAGTTTGAAGCCCGCGGTGAGAAGCTCGGCCACGGCGTGTGGGATCTGATTTATCGGCGCGAGGCGTAAGTTACCACCACTTTCAAGCAAAGGCCGTCAGCGTAAAGCTCTCGCTGGCGGTCATTCACAGTGGGCTCAGTCTTTTAAAGGTGCACAAAAAAAGAAAGCCACTCCAAAGGAGTGGCAAAAGACCGTGACTAGCAATGAGAGGGAGAAACCATGACAACGAACTGGCGGCTCGCTGTCGTGGTCTGTAGCGACTCATTAAACGCTACAAGCACAATATAATCATTATCATTTAACCCGTCAATACAAATGCGAATACTTTTTATTTATTTTTACATCTTACCCTGCAAGCTGTAACCAGAGCGGAAGCGTGAGCATGGCGAGTAGCGTTTGACCGGTGATAATGGCTGCCATTAGCTCAGCGTCACCACCTAACTGGCGGGCCAGAATATAGGCCGAGGTTGCCGTGGGAAGTGCTGCAAACAGCAGCGCCACGTCCCGGCTAACGGTATCCAGGCCTAGCGCCCACGCCAGCACCAATACCAGCGCTGGCATTAGTAACAATTTGATGCTGTTGGTCGCTAACAGGCCACGGTCAATGCGTAACAGCGCGGCCGGGCGTAGTGCCACCCCCACGGCAACCAGCCCTAGTGGTAGCGCGGCACGCCCTAGCAGGCCGACGGTGTCCTCACTCCACCCTGGCAGGCCAATGCCGCTCAGGTTTAATCCTATGCCTGCCAGGCAGGCGAGGATCAGCGGGTTTTTCACCAGCGCCATGACGCTTTTACCCATGCTCGCACTGCCTAATGTGCCAGCAGCCACAAAACTTGCCACACACATGATGTTCACCACGGGCACCATCAGCGCTACGGCAACCGCTGCCGTGGTTGCACCTAACTCGCCATGCAATGCCGCGGCCCCCGCTACGCCTACATAGGTGTTAAAGCGCACCGCGCCTTGAAACACCGAGGTAAATGCTGCAGGCGTTAGCTGTAGCCAATGGCGAAACCACCAGATCAGCAGCCCAAAAAACGCAATGGCGCCTAATAGCACCAGGGCCAAGCGCCCTACCGGTACCTGGCTGACATCGGCGGTGGCCAGCGTTCCCACCAGCATGGCCGGGAAAAGCACAAAGTAAATTAGCCGCTCCATTTGCGGCCAAAAATCTGCACCGGGCCAGCGCCAGTAGCCCATGCCCGCTCCTAATAGAATGAGTAGGAACAGGGGCCCTAACGCAGCGGTAATACTCTCCATGGGTTTTCCTTAGTGACTGCGACATCACAGCACAACGACATCGACACGTTTACTGTTACCATGAAACGACACCCCGCCTCACGGCCTGCGTAGCGGTATTCTGCCATGAAGATACTACCTAAAACTGCTGGTTTTTCAGGTTTACAGGGACTCAAGGTGCTGATTTTAGTCACCGGTTTAGCACTGGCGATGTCTACATGGTACCTATTTTTTCATCAATATCACGATAACAGCCACGTTACCTGGTTCCCTTCCGCCGCCAGTTGCGATGTCCATGCTCACCCTTGTTCAGTCGCACTGGGCAGTGGGCGCCAGTTGACCTTTCATATTGATGTCAACGGCCCTATAGAAGCGCACGCTGCTTTACCGTTGGAAGTCGATATTCAAGGCATTCCAGCCCATCAGGTCAACGTGGATTTGGTTGACCGCTATCGAGATTCGAGGATTGAGCGCTTTGTGCTGGATGCCATCACACCAAGCCGTTTTCGTGGTCAAGGCCAAGTGGATAAAGAGGTGCAAACTGCTACGCCTTGGCGGGCACGCGTGATTCTTGAAACACCGGAGGGAGATGTGGGGAGCTGGTTTGACTTTGAAGTGGTAAAGAAGAGCTAGCCAGGCAGAACTAGTCAGACATAACCGGCGCGGCTTCCAAACGGTCAAGCATACGCATGAGCGCGCTCGCCTGGACGCCTTCACGGGTATCGTGCAGCGGGTTTTTCTGCCAGAGGCTTTCTGCATACCCCCACCAATCCCAGCACCCTTGCGGGTTCGACAAGCTGCTGTCGACTTGTGGGTAAAGCACTATCTGCTGGTGGCTGGCGGCCCAACGATTCAAACCACTATGGCTAACAAAGGTATCACCAATAGCGCTAGCGCTCATTTGGCAGCCGTGCAGTGCAATAGTGACCGGGCATGCTTCCTCTTCACACGCTGCAGGAATAAATACATACCCCGTGTCCGCTAGCCCTTTAACCGCAAACTCCGACTGATCGAAAGCAACCAGCTCTCCCGTTGTGGAAGTAGTTGTGGAAGTAGCTGCGGAAATAGAAGCGTCGCGTTCGGGATATAACCAGGCAAGCATTTCTTGCGCAACATCTTCATCACAGGCCAGCACATGGCTACCACCGCCCTGGCGGCAGTTGCCCAATTCCTGCGGACCAACAGCTTCCTCCTCGCGTAGCTGGACTGGCCAGCCATGCCCCGCTGCCTGACTACGTACCCGTTGCAGCTGCTCAGGCGATGTCAGCCAGCCCAACCACTGCTTGGCCAATAGCTCAGCCAGCTCGGGCTGTACGACATCATCGGCATCGCCATACCAGACAAAGGCACGGAGCTGAGCCAGGTCTTCACGAGCACCGACCCAGTCATGCCTTTTATAACCCGCCCAACGTGCGTCTAGCCTGTCCAAGGCTGGCTGGCCTGCACGGGTTTGCATGCATTGATTAAGCGCAAGATTTAAGGAGCCCTGCGAACAGCCCCAAGGCCCTGCCGCCAGCACGCCTACACCGCTAAAGCGCTCAGGCCAGGCAACCGCTAGCTGGGTTGCCATATAACCGCCTGATGAAACGCCGACGACGCTTGCCTGCTCTGACATGGCATTTAGCGCGGGCAAGCGCTCAGGCGTTTCAGCCATTGCACTGGCTGCCAGCGGGCCGCTTAGCAACAACAACGCACTTAGCGTGTGAGCTACCCGCAGGGCCATAGGCATGGATTATTCAACGCCTAACAGTTCAACCCGGAACGTGAGCATTTCATTGGGGCCAATTGGGCCTTGGCCGTTTTCGCCGTAAGCCAGGTCAGCAGGGATATACAGCATCCAGCTATCGCCAACGCTCATCATCTGCAGGCCTTCCTGCCAGCCTTCAATAACTTGATTGACCTGGAAGCTAACCGACTCGCCGCGCTCAAACGAGCTGTCGAATATCGTGCCATCCAGCAGCATGCCTTCGTAATTCACCTCAACAGTGTCCTCAGGCCCGGGCGTTGCGCCATCGCCCGACTCAAGCACTTCGTACTGCAGGCCAGAATCCGTCACCTCTACGCCCTCACGCTCGGCGTTTTCTGCCAGGAACTCTTCGCCTTCCTCGAGGTTTGCCTGGCCGATCTCAGCGGCTTCCTGTTCACGCGCCTCCAAAGAGCGCTCCTGGAAGGCCATAATGGCCTCAACCATTTGCTCTTCGTCGAGCGCCAACTCATTGTCCTCGAACACATCGCGCATGCCGTCGTTAAACGCATCCAGGTCAAGGTCGCCGATATCCGCTTTCATGCTTTCACCCAGCGTAACCCCAAGGCTGTAGGCAAGGCGCTGATCGTCAGTTTCAGGGGCCGCAGCAACAAACGGTGCCACTAAAAGCAGACCTGTCAGAGCCGTTGAGGAGAGCAGTGTTTTCATAAAAAAGTAACCTTATTCGACGGCGCAATACGCCAGATATTAAGTGCTTCAAAGCCTAACACCCGCTTCAGGGTGTATCTACCTGAAACGGGCGCTGTTGTTACGACTGTAGTTAAGACCGTAGTTAAAACCGTAGTTAAGACCGTAGTTAAGACCATAGTTAAGACTGTAGCTACGCCTGTTACGACCTCGCTTTTACCAAGAGGTTTAACCTTGTGAAGCAATGCTTACGTCAATCGTGGTGCCTACAACGAAGCTACACCACCAAGGTGGGACAATGCGCCGCACCGGCCACCCGCTGAGATACACTGCCCAGCAGCATGCTCTTTTCGCCGTTAGTGCCTTGAGCACCAATCACGATCAAATCGCACTCTCGCTTCCAAGCGAAGCGTGCAATGGTACGTGAAGGCCGACCACCTTTAACAAAGGCACGCACGCTTGTGCTGCCCGCGCCTTGCTCAATGGCATGGTTTTTCGCGTGTATAGCGATCTCGGTGGCGTACTCTTTTAACGCATCGTCGGGAATATCCAACTGATTGGGGCGTACCATGGAAAGTGACGCCTCAAGCAGGCTGTGGTGCTTGAATACGCACAAGAAATAGAGCTCAGCGCCCGTTAGCAGATGTAATCCTACTGCTTTATCGAGCGCCTTAATGGCACCTTTCGAGCCATCCACTGGGACTAAAATGCGGTTAAACATGCAGTTCTCCTTAATGGAAGGCTAGCGGAACGCCAGGTCGCGTAGAAACAGCGCAATCTGCGGGAACATGATTAGAAGCGCGGCCGCCAGAATGAGCATAAAGATAAACGGCGGCGTGCCTTTAATAACTTCCCAGTAAGGCCGCTTAAAGATCGCAATCGCGGTAAAGATGTCGCAGCCAAACGGTGGTGTGGCCGAGCCAATCGCCACCTGCAGGGTAATCAAGATGCCGACCAGTACCGGGTCGAGTCCTGTTGCGGCAATGGCAGGGGCAAAGATAGGCGTAAGCACGAGGATAACCACGATAGGGTCAACGAACATGCAGGCGATAAAGAAGGAGATACAAATCGCGATCAAGACGCCGGTCGGCCCGGCATCATTCACGCCTACGGCTTCCAGGATCGTTTGGGGAATTTGAGCGAAGGAAATAATCCAGGAGAAGCTATTACCGACTGCTACCAGGATAAACACCACAGCGGTAATCAAGCCGGTAGATTTGGCAATCGTGTAGATATCGGCCATCTTGAGGGACCGAAACACCACAAATTCCAGCAGCACCGCATACAGCACACACGCTGCAGCAGCCTCCGTAGGGCTAAAAATACCGCCATAAATACCGCCGACAATAATAACCGGGAAACCCAGCGGCCAGAGCGCTTTTTGAACCGCAACGCCACGCTCTCTCCAGTTGGCTTTCGCCTCGGTCGGTACATCCTTAACGATGGCGTAGGTAATACAGTAGGCTGAAAACATCAACAGAATCAGAAGGCCGGGGCCAATACCGGCGATAAACAGCTCACCAATCGATGTGCCCGACACGACCCCGTAGATGATCATGCCAATACTCGGCGGAATCAAAAAAGCGATATCGCTGGCATTAATAATCAGCGCCAGCGTAAAGGAGTCGGAGTAGCCGGCTTTAAGCATTTTGGGCCGCAACGGCGAACCCACCGCAACCACGGTTGCCTGGGTTGAACCTGAAACAGCGCCAAACAACGTACAAGAGGCCGCCGTACTGACCGCAAGCCCGCCCTTAATATGGCCGATAAACGACATTACCATCGCGATCAAACGGTTAGCCGATTGGCCGCGGGTCATAATATCGGCCGCTAAAATGAACATGGGTACCGCGATCAGCGAGGCTGGTCGTATGCCTGCCATCATTTGCTGAATCAGCGTATCCATCTGGCCGAAGCCGTTAAACATCATGTAAAAACCGATGATCGCCGCTGCAATGAGCGGCACCATCATGGGAAAGCCCAGCAGTAGCAGGGCAATCATGGTGACTATCATTATTGTCGTCATAGCTCTTTCCTCAGGATACGATGCCCTGCGTCAAACTTCAGTTTCGGTATCTTTATAACCATCGACCACACCCGTTGAGAGATACACATCCCGACTCGTGAGGTTTTTAATGGCGGTTAGCAGGTACTGAATACCAGTGATGAAAAAGCCCATCGGCACCCATAGGTAAATTATCCAGACCGGCAAACTTAACGAAGGCAGCACGCGTCCTTTGCTATACAAGTCGAGGATATAAACGATCGAGTAGTAAAACAGGAAGAACATAATGAAAGAGGTGACGAGCGAAATGCAGATCATCAACGCTTTACGCCCACCCACCGGTAAAGCATCGTAAATTGCCGACATGCGTATATGACGCCCATGGCGCGCCGCATAGCCAATACCGGCAAACGTAATCATGATGATCAAAATGCGGTTTAATTCACCGGAGAACATGATGCTATTGCCAAATACAAAGCGGGCAATCACATTGGTGACCGTATTCAGCGCCATTAGCAAAACCCCTAGCGCCAATATCACTGACTCGATTTTGCTAATTGCAGTGTCGATCACTCCCAACACGCCGGGTAAACCAGAATGATAGCTCTTTTCGGATTCTTCATCGGTCATGGCCGGACTCCTTTTTAACGGCATGTTTAGCAGCATGACGATGGCTAGCAACGGCCAATAACATGCTAGTCATCAAGGTTATTCCACGTTCAAAGTTGAAGGGTGAGAGAGCAGTACCGACATACGTTTAGCGTAGGGGGTACTCAAGCTTTTCGCCTTTTGTATGGGGCTACTATCCACCAACGTTGCTCCCCTTAAAGGTATCGATAAACAATAGAAAAGGGGCAGCCGTGGCTGCCCCTGATATGAGTCACCCTTTCTGCCTTAAACGGCAACTCAACATTACGGGTTTGTGGCTTCCAGGTCGGCTTTGAACTGCTCCAGCAGCTCGGCGCCACCCTCACCCGTCATTTCGAGGAAGGTTTCTTCCACTTGTGGCGCCCGTTCACGGAACGCCTGGATCTGCTCTTCGTTCAGACGCGTAACGGTCACATCGCTAGAAGCGGCCTGGATTTTCTCCAGCGCTTCGTCGGCCAAGCCCTGGATGTGCTCCATGGTTTGGTCATAAGCAGCTTCAGAGGCATCTTGAACCAGCTGCTGGTCTTCTTCAGAAAGATCTGAATAGAAGTCCTGGTTCGCCATCATGGCGGTGGTGAACCAGCCATGGCCGGTAAACGTCAGGTGCGGAGAGACTTCATAGAGACCGCCCGACTCGATCCAGAAGATCGGGTTTTCCTGGCCGTCCAAAATCCCGGTTTGCAGACCACCGTACACTTCACCCCACGGCAGTGGCGTGGGTGTTGCACCAAACGCGCTGTAGGTTTCTGACAACAGCGGGTTGGTCATGGTACGGATTTTCTTGTTCTGCAGATCCTCGGGCGAGCTGACCGGCTCATCGGTGGTAATCACCATTTCGCCTTCTGGGTACATCTTAAGAAGTTCAAGACCCTGCTCAGCGTAAAGCTCAGGGAACATCTCGTTAATCGCTTCGCTTTCGTCGAAGAACGTTAGCACCGTATCTTGATCGGTAGGCAGAAGGTAAGGAATAAAGAAAATCTGAGCTTCTGGAATCAGCGCGCCGGTAAAGCCCGGTGACTGGTTAACAAACTGGAGAATGCCGTTTTGAGTCTGCTCCATGATGTCGTCAGACTCGCCCAGTTCGCCAAAGCGATAAACCTGAATGGTGTGGTCGGAATTATCTTCGATATACTCTTTGAATGCGTAGGCGAACACATCCTGTACATCACCTTCGTACTCTTCGTGAGCGTAGCGCCAGTTGTCTGCCTGGGCAGCCGCGGTCATGCCCAGCAACAGTGCGCCAACGCTAGCCGTCGTTACTAACTTGCTTGCCTTCATGCGATGTTCCCCTTGCAGTGGTTAGCGCGCCGTACGAGTGCGCAAAAATTCTGCCTTTGTTTTTTTACATTCGCTTTTTAACATTCGCTGACACGCAAAAACGTTATCCATTGCTGTGGGTCAGCGGACGCATAACGAAAGATTATTCAAAAGCAGCTTATTTTCAGGCTAGCGCGGTGACTCGAAGTGGTCAAGCCGGGCTGCCAGGGTTTGCCAAGCGTTAACCACGCTTTCGCGCGCGCTTGGCTCACCCTGGTAACCCTTGTCAAGTTCGGCAAAAAACAACTTATCTTGCAGCCATTTTTCACTATCGTTCGAAAACAACGCGCAGTTTGTTAATCGCTGGGCGCTGTCAGAATTTTCGATCGCCCACCTTTGCCAACGTTGAAGGTTTTCACGTTCGGCCTGCAGCTCAGCCTGCTGAATCGTTTTACGCAGAGCGGAAACAGAGGCGCTGTGTAGTGCCTGGGGCTTTAACGTGCGGCGTAAATGACGCAGCACTTCTGTGGTCTCACGCTGCCATAGCTGACGCTGCTCACGCTGTGGCGCCAGCGCTTCTGGGCGTGCTTCAAGCCCATTCACAAACAGCCAGCCGTGAAATAACAGTTCGCACACATCGACGCCTAATGTGTCCTGTAGCGTCAGGCAGGCGTCTTCAACGCCGGGGGCTTTATAAAACGAGAGGGCAAAATCCCATAATGGCATCTGCTCCAGGCGGCGCAATCGGTTAGAATCGAGCATTGGTTTACCCACTTTTCATTGGGAGAGAGCATGATCGCACTGCGCCAAGTCGCCCTGCAACGCGGCACGCAAACGCTACTCGAGAACGCCGACTTGACCCTGCACGACGGTATCAAGGCGGGTATTATCGGGGCAAACGGCGCTGGTAAATCGAGCCTTTTCAAGCTCCTGCTGGGTGAATTAGGCCCCGACCAGGGCGATGTTGAAATGAGCGGTGGGCAACGCATCGCACATATGGCCCAGGAAGTTGAAGCGCTTGATCGGCCAATTATCGAATATGTGCTGGATGGCGATAAGGCCCTGCGCCAAGCTGAAGCCGAACTGCTCGCCGCCCAGGAGGCGGGCGAAGCGCACCGCGAAGCCGAGCTTCACGGGCTGATCGAAACCCTGGATGGCTACCGTGCGGAGTCTCGCGCCGCCCAGTTACTGGTTGGGCTTGGCTTTTTCCAGCCAGATCTTTCCCGTCCGCTTTCCGACTTTTCAGGCGGCTGGCGAATGCGCGTTAACCTGGCGCGCACGCTGTTTATGCCCTCTGACTTATTGCTGCTGGATGAGCCCACCAACCACCTGGACCTCGACGCGCTGCTGTGGCTAGAGCAGTGGCTAAGCCGCTACCCGGGCACCCTGCTGCTGATTTCCCACGACCGCGATTTTCTGGATGCAGTATGTGACCACATTGTACACATGCACCACCAGACGCTTGAGCTTTATCGGGGCAACTACTCCCTCTTTGAGCGAACGCGAGCCGAGAAGCTAGCCCTGCAACAAGCCGAAGCCGCCAAGCAGCAGGCCCGCCGCGAAGAGATTGAGCGCTTTATTGCACGCTTCAAAGCTCAGGCAACCAAAGCGAAGCAGGCGCAAAGCCGGGTCAAAATGCTGGAGCGTATGGAAGATATTGCCATCGCCCACGTCGATTCGCCCTTTCACTTCACGCTGCCCGCCGCCGATAAAACCTCGCACCCGCTGCTGGTACTTGATCAGGCCCAGCTGGGCTATCGGGGTAAAGAGCACGATACCGTTCAGCTCGACAAGGTCAATATTACCCTGCTGCCGGGCAGCCGTATTGGCCTGCTGGGGCCTAACGGTGCGGGTAAATCAACGCTGATCAAGTCCTTGACCGGCGAGCTTGAGCTGCTAAACGGCAAGCGCGTTCCTGGTGAGCACTTGGCGATTGGCTACTTTGCTCAGCACCAGCTGGAAGGGCTAGATGTCACCTCTACCCCGTTTGTGCATGTCCAGCGCCTTTCACCTAGAGCCAGCGACCAGGAGATTCGTAACTTTCTGGGCGGCTTTGGTTTTAAAGGCGATGACGCCTTTGGCAAAGTGGCTACTTTCTCAGGCGGTGAAAAAGCGCGTTTGGCACTGGCGCTGGTCGCTTGGCAAAAGCCCAATTTGCTACTGCTGGATGAGCCGACCAACCACCTGGATCTGGAAATGCGCGAAGCGCTTACCGAGGCGCTGGCCGGTTTTGAAGGCACGGTGATTCTGGTATCCCACGACCGCCACCTGCTACGCGCTACGGTCGATGAGTTCTGGTGCGTGGCGGACAACCGTGTAGAGCCGTTTGATGGCGACCTTGAGGATTATCGCGCGTGGTTAAAAGCGCGCCTTGAAGAGAGTCGCCGCGATTCGCGTAGCGAAAAAGCCGAGCGTCAGAGCCAGCAACCCAGCGGGGATAGCCGCGACGCGCGCAAGGCAGCCCGTAAGGCCGCTGCCGAGCTGCGTGAAAAGCTGCGTCCGCTGAAAAAAGAGCGCGACCAGGCTGAAAAAGCCATGGAAAAAGCCCAGGCCGAGCTGGAAGACGTAGAGTCTGTACTGGCCGACCCCGAGCTTTATACCGACAGCAGCCGTAAGGCCGAGCTTACCGAGGCGCTGTCCCAGCAAGCCACCATCAAGGCCCGCCTGGACAGTTCCGAGCAGCAGTGGCTAGCAGCGGAAGAGTCGCTGGAAGCCATGGAAGCCGAACTGTTGGCCAGCGAAAACGCTTAGTACCAGGATGTTTGTACTCTGCGAAACCAAATAGTTAGCTTTCCAGCAGGAACGTCACCGGGCCATCGTTAATCAGCGCCACCTGCATATCGGCACCAAACTGGCCGGTGGCCACCTTCGGCCAAGCCGACTGGGCCTGGCTGACCAGCGCATTAAACAGCCGTTCACCTTCGGCAGGGGGTGCGGCGCTGGAAAAGCCCGGGCGCAGGCCCTTATGGGTTTCAGCGGCCAGGGTAAACTGCGATACCAGCAGCAAGCCACCGTCTATCTGCTGAAGATTGAGGTTCATTTTGCCCTCGGCGTCGCTAAAGACACGGTAGTGCAAAAGTCGGTGAAGTATTTTCTCAACGGCGGCGTCAGTGTCGCCCTTCTCAACGCCCACCAGTGCCAATAACCCTTGCTCAATAGCACCCACCGTTTGCCCCTCGACACTGACGCTTGCCTGGCTCACACGCTGTATCAGTACTTTCACTTGCGCTTCTCCTGACGATATCAGCGCCTAGTGTACCTATTCACGTCACCAGGCGCGGCATAACATCAGGTCGCAGTGGGGCTCGCTGAGCAGCGCTTGCGTTAGCTGGCTGGAGTGAAAAGGCTGGCTACGGCTACTCATCACCGCCAGGTCAGGCGAGTGGTACCTGATATAGTCCTGGGTCACCTCGCACGGCGTGCCGGGTTCAAGCACCAGCTCAATATCGGGGGCATCGTCGAGCTCGCGCACCAGCTCATCAATCTGGTGTTTTAATGCCTCCCGCAGGCGCGCCACTTCCTGCTCACGCCACTGAGCGAAAGTGACCTCAGAACCCAGTGCCTCTTCACCGGGCACTGTCCAGGCATGCAGCAGTGTTAGTTTTGCATCGGGAAAGTGACTTAGCGTCTGTTTTAGCATGTGGCGAGCGCTCAAACAGGCATCAACGGGTATCACAATATGCTGCCAGGGCTGGGTGGGCGTGTACTGGGTAATCACCACAGGACACGGCGCATTGCGTACGACGCGCATTAGCGTGGTGCCCGCCAACAGCGCTTTCTGACCACGCTTGCGGTGCATCCCCAGTACAATCAGCCTGGCCTGCTCTTCATGGGCCTTGCGTGCAATTTCAACATGGGGTTCGCCGGTAACGGTTTGCACCACGGTCTTGGGGGCTTCCAACGCGTAGTCTTCACGAATATCGGTCAACGTGGCGCCAATATCTTCATTGATCGCTTGCTCTACTGTTTGCAGTAGCCGATGCGGCAGATGGGGGTCCAGCACATGCAGAACATCCAGATGGGCGTTGTGCGTATAAGCAAGGCGCAAGGCGCGCGCAAAGCCAGCGCGATTTTCAGCAGAGAGGTCAGTGGCAAACACAAACGTGCGGGTCATGGCATAACGCTCCTCAGACAAGCATCCAGGCAGTCGTTTCACAGACACCCTTCAGCATGGTGGGCGAAGCCATATCCCGCAAGCTAACGATTCATTTTAGTGTGTAGCGCGTTACCACCAGGCATGAAAATGGTGCACCGGCCCGCGCCCTTTACCAACGCTTAGTTGAACGCTGGCCTCAAGAGCAGCATGCAGCCACCGTTTAGCATCGCTAATAGCCGCAGCGGGGGCCTGGGCAGGCGCATCCATGGGCAGCTTTGCCAGGCAGGCCGCAATAGCGGATGACAAGGCGCAGCCGGTGCCGTGTAAGTTCTCTGTTTGGATACGTGACGCAGGTAGCCACTCGTGACCATCCGGCGTTGCCAGCAAGTCAGGGCATGTCTCGCCACGCAGGTGCCCCCCCTTTAACACGACATAAGGCGCGCCCAGTTGGGCTAAGCCAGGCAGCATGGCTTCCATGGCGTCCAGGCTCGTAGGTGAGGCGGTATCAAGCAGCACGGCGGCTTCTGGCAGGTTAGGTGTGATCACATCGGCCAGCGGTACCAGAATGTCGCGTACCGCCCGAATCCCCACATCGTCTACCAGAATATCGCCACTTTTGGCGACCATCACCGGATCAAGCACGATCCAGCGTGGGCGGCGCTTGCGCAGTACATCAGCAATCACATCAGCGACATCCTGGCTTGCGACCATGCCAATCTTGACGGCATCCAGCTCCACATCGTCCAACAGGGTTTCCAACTGCTCACGGATCGCCTGGGGGGATACCGGATAGACCGAGGAAACGCCGCAAGTATTTTGCGCAATCACCGCCGTAATCACATTGGTGCCATAGACGCCCAGCGCCGAGAACGTCTTTAAATCACCCTGCAGCCCTGCGCCACCGGAGGGATCAGAGCCTGCAATCGTCAGTACATTTACATTTCGTGTCATGGGGTTTCCTAAATAACCGACGGTAGCCACGTGGCAAGCTCAGGGAACAGCGCCAGCGCCAATAGCATTCCCAGTTGCAGGAGAATAAACGGAATGACGCCTCGGTAGATGGCGGAGGTCGGCACACTTTGTGGCGTTACGCCCCGCAGGTAAAAGAGCGCAAACCCAAACGGCGGCGTTAAAAACGAGGTTTGCAGGTTAACGGCGATCATAATACCTAGCCAAATGGGGTCAACGCCCATGGCCAGCAGAACCGGGCCGACAATCGGCACCACAACAAAGGTAATTTCGATAAAGTCGAGGATAAACCCAAGCAGGAAGATCACCAGCATGACCACGATCGTGGCGCCTACAACGCCCCCCGGCATCGCTTCAAACAGGTGGGTCACCAGCTCTTCACCGCCGAAGGCACGGAAAACCAGCGAAAACAGCGCCGCCCCAATCAGGATTAAAAACACCATGCTGGTGACTTTAGCGGTGGAGTACACCACCTCGCGCAGCATGGGAACACTCAGTTGGCGATTAAAAGCGGCCAGCAGCAAGGCACCAAACGCGCCCACGGCGGATGCCTCAGTGGGCGTCGCAATACCGCCCAAAATAGACCCCAGCACGGCAACGATCAGCAGTATCGGGGGTAAAAGCCCTTTTATGAGTAACGGCCAGATACTGCCGGTGTGCCCAAGCTCTTGCATCAACGCCTGACGATCAGCGGCAGGAGCGGCGCCCGGCTTAAGCCACGCCACCATCAGTAAGTAGATGATATACGCAACCACCAGTATCAGGCCGGGCACCAGCGCGCCAACAAACAGATCCCCTACGGAAAGCGTTTTCGGGCTCCAGGCGCCCATGGCAAGCTGGGCCTGTTGGTAGGCGTTGTTGAGCACGTCGCCCAGTAACACCAGCGCAATGGACGGTGGAATAATCTGACCAAGCGTTCCGGTCGCACAAATAGTGCCGGTCGCAAGCGCAGGCGAGTAGCCACGCTTTAGCATCGTAGGTAGCGAGAGCAGGCCCATGGTGACCACCGTGGCCCCCACAATACCGGTAGACGCGGCCAGCAGCATACCGACCAATACCACAGCAATGCCCAGCCCTCCGCGTAGAGCGCCAAACGCCATAGTCATCGCGTCTAACAGTGTTTCAGCGACCTTGGACTTCTCAAGCAGCACACCCATCAGCACAAATAAAGGCACCGCCAGCAGGGTGCTATTGGTCATGATGCCGTAAATTCGGTTGGGCATGGAGTTCATCCAGCGCGCTTCAAACGGCACCGCAACGCCCATCGACTGAAGCAACCATCCCAACCCGGCAAATGCCAGCGCAGTGCCCGCCAGCGACAGCGCCACCGGATACCCCAGCATTAAAACAACGCAAACCGTGGCGAATAGTATCAGCGGCATACCTTCCAATAGAGTCGCCAGCACTAGATGATCTCCTCATGCTCAGAAATAGGCGCAGGCAGTTTGCCGCGAATGATCAATATTTTGCGGATTAACTGGGCCACCGCCTGGAGAAGCATCAGTGCCACCATCGCCAGGATCATTGACTTGAGTAGAAAGACGGCAGGAATACCGCCATTGGCGGAGCGCTCCATGATCGACCAGCTGCTGTAAATGTAGTGAAAGCTCGTGATCGCAATAAATAGCATCACCGGGATCAGTAAAAACAGCGTACCGAGAAGATCGATCCAGGCACGGCCACGGTCGGACATGCGCCGATAAAAGATATCCACCCGCACATGGCCCTCATGTCGCAGCGTCCAGCCAGCGCACAGCATAAATACGGCGGCATGCATATACATTACCGACTCTTCCATCACGATACTGTTCATACCGAAGGCGTAACGCATGACAACGATGGCGAACTGAACCAGCATCATGATCACAACCAGCCAGGCAATGGCCCGGCCGACTCTCTCCGTCACGCAGTCGAGCCAGCGGAGCAACCGCGGCTCATGAGCATTGGCGTGCATGTTAAATGTCCTACACAAAGAAACGGCCTGGAATCATCGCTGATTCCAGGCCGAACGTCATCCCTAAACAGGCAATTATCTACCGGTTAAAGCGGCTTAAAACGCACATATTCACCCGTTTGGCGGCCTTAAGCGTTAGTTGGCGTTTTCAATCGCCAATAGACAGGCGTTAGGTAACGGTAGATCAACGGCAATAGGCAGGTGATCAGAGAACAGATGATCCATTACCCGCACCTCAGCGGCCTCCAGCGTTTGCGAGAGCAGAATATGGTCCAGCGCACGTCGTGGCTGCCACGAGGGATAGCTCAATAGCGGTTTAACCGGATGAAGCGGCAGCGAGGCACTAAACCGCTGATGGGCGTGCAACTGATCCGGCGTGCAGTTGAGATCGCCCATCACCACCACGTGATGTAGCGGCTCAATAATTTCACTCAAGTAGTCAAGCTGACGCCCACGCCCACGCTGGCTAAGCGCCAAGTGAGCAATAAAAATATGTAACGCATCCGGCCCGTTACCAAAACGTACGTGAATGGCCCCGCGACCAGGTAACGTACCGGGCAAACGGTGCTCTTCAATTTTCGTAGGTGTCAGACGCGAAAGCAGGCCGTTACTGTGCTGGGCGATACGCCCCAGATTACGGTTTAACTGTTTAAAGTGATGCGGAAACCCGGCCTGAGCGGCCAGGTACTCCACCTGATTGATACGACTGGAGCGAAAACTGCCGCCATCGGCCTCCTGAAGCCCCACCACATCAAACTGGCTCAACACATCGCCCATAATATCCAGACGTTTAACGCGCTGAGGGTTCGGCAAGAAGTGCTGCCAACTGCGGGTAAAGTAGTGATGATAAGCAGACGTTTGGATGCCCACCTGCAAATTAAACGTCAGCAAGCGAAGGTGCCCCGTTTCTAGCAGAGACGATAACTTGCCCGGCTGATTCACTGTTGTCAGATTGACCATCTGCTTATCACCCCATGCCCTTACACCTTACTGCGCGCGCTCAGTACGCACGCGCTCGATGAGTGCTTCTGCCACTTGCGGCATATTCTCAAGGCTGCCTGCGGTGCTGGGGGTAATAACGTAACGGCCATCAACCACCAGCGCGGGCACACCCATCAAGCGCATTTCACGAATACGACCGTGGGCGTTGTTAACTTCGCTACGTACGCCAAACGAAGTTAAGGATTTTTTGGCATCGTCTTCACTGACACCATAATCGGCAAAAAAGTCGGCAATATCGTCAGCATCCGTTAACGCGCGGTCATCCTGGTGAATCGCCGTAAAGAAATCAGCATGCAAATCGTCTTCAATGCCTAGCGACTCGGCAGCATAAAAAGCCGTCGCGTGAACATTGGAGTTTCCGCCCATGACAGCGGGCATATGCACAATACTTACGTCATCATCCAGTGTTTCGTACCATTCAGTGATGGGTGCTTGAAGGCGGTTGCAGTGAGGGCAGCCGAACCAGAACACTTCGGTCACTTCGATGTGATCCTCATCGACCTGAGTCGCGACCGGTGAATCAAGCAGCGTATAGTCTTTACCTTCTACCAATTCCTGAGCACTGACAGATGCTGAAAGGCCTAAACCGGTCAGGGCAACCAATAACGTTTTGAACATGCGACAATTCTCCAAGGGATAAGCGAAGATAGGACTATCTCTAACGCTATCAGGTTCCCTCACCGATAGGAAAGAGCATTCATTTTCAGGATACAACTTAGTGTAAACCAAAGAGGTAGTTAGCCACGGCCTGCATATCCTCCTCGCTTAGCCGAGTCGCAATATCGTGCATGCTACCGCTTGGGTCGTTCGTTCGTTCACCGCTAGCAAACGCGTGTAACGCTGTCATCGTATAGGCGGGGTACTGACCAGCAATCGCCGGGTAAACGGCGCTGCCAATACCGCCACCCGTGGGCGTATGGCATGCGCTGCAGGCAGGCACACCACGCGAGCGCACCCCTGCGCGATAAATCTCTTCTCCGCGAGCCAATAGCGCCTCGTCTTCCGCATTGGCATGGCCCAGATTAGCCTCCTGGGCGGCATAATAGGCGGCAACGTTCCAGGCATCCTGGTCAGAAAAGTCGTCAACCATGCCTGTCATTTGCACAACCACCCGCTCGCCATCACGAATATCTCTAATCTGTTTGGCCAGGTAAGAGGCTTGCTGCCCCGCTAAATGCGGAAACGCACTGGCCGGACTGATGCCCGTTTGCCCATGACAAGCCGCACACGTTTGCGCGCGCTGTTGACCGGCGATGATATCCGTTGCTTGCGGGTCAGCAGGCTGCGCATAAACACTAGCTGGGGCACTTAAAACAGCCGCCAGGCTTGCCAGCGTTGCTTTTACACAGATTTTCGTAAAGACGTTCATAACGACGCTCATGATGACTCTAAGGACGGTTCTAATAACGACTCACTATGCGATTCAAGGGCTACGCTATTCATAACGGTGGGCGCTATCTGGCATGTCAAATAGGGTGCTCAACCTACCGATTAGTCGCTGTTGGCTTAAGCCCAGTGGTACACTAACGCCCCAGGTCACAGGTATCACCGCTTTTTAGCACAATGCTTGACCTGACTGACGGGGCAATTCGTCGCAGTGCGGCGTGCCATGTCATTATACGCGTGGTTAACGCAGACTGTTTTATAGGTTCGATTTTCAGGATTCATTCCATGTCCACCCCTCAAGATAGCCCCGTCGCTCGGTTGAACTACCCTACCGCCAAATTTGTTATCAGCGCCCCGACACTGGCTACCTGCCCTGACGATACGGGTGCGGAAGTGGCGTTTGCAGGACGCTCTAACGCGGGAAAATCGAGCGCTATCAACGCGCTCACGCAACAGAACGGCCTCGCCCGCACTTCGCGCACGCCAGGGCGCACGCAGCTGATCAACTTTTTCAGCGTCATGAACGACGAGGCGCGGCGTCTGGTTGACCTTCCAGGCTACGGTTATGCGAAAGTGCCAGAAGCCGTCAAAATCGAGTGGCAGCAGCATTTGTCCGACTACTTGCGGGGTCGGTTTAGCCTGCGCGGGCTGGTGCTGCTGATGGACGTTCGCCACCCGCTGACCGAGTTTGACCAGATGATGCTGAGCTTCGCCGACCAGCGCAATATGCCGGTACATATCCTGCTAACCAAGGCCGACAAGCTGAAAAAAGGCCCGGCAAGTGCCTCGCTGCAAAAAGTCCGTTCTCGCTTAAAAGAGTGGGAAGACCTGGTGTCAGTTCAGCTTTTCTCATCGCTCAAGCGCCAGGGCGTCGATACACTTTCGCAAAAGCTTGACCAGTGGCTGCATACGCCACCGGAAGACACCTCAGGCCACTGAACCGTCCAGCTTATCCAATATACCCGGCAGCTCTTTAATATGTGCGATGCGGTGTACCCTGGGCGGCAGCGCCTGGCTCTGGTCGGTTGAGACCCACACCGCATGCATGCCCAGCTGCTGAGCCGGTAAAATATCCTCTTCCCACGAGTCGCCGACGTGCATCGCGCACTCGGGCGTGACATTAAGCCGTGAAAGCGCCGTTAGAAAAGGCGTGTGTTCCGGCTTGGGTGCCAGAAGCTCGCCTGCAGCAATCGCCACCGGGAAATACGCCGCCAACGGCTGACGCTTTAAATGAATATTGCCGTTGGTAATGGCCGCCAGCTGGTAGCGCTCGCCTAACGCGGAAAGCAGACCCGCCGCTTCCGGATGCGGAGAAACCTGGATACGCAGGCGATGAAACTCGTTCATGGCCGCTGCCGCCCACAAAATGGCCGCACTCCGGGGCAGGCCCTCGGCTTCCAACTGCGCCTCCAGAGCGCGCAGGCGTAGCCAGGTAAAGTCGCCGCGCCGCTCGGGCACATCTTTAGCGAACTGCTGGCGGCGCTGTAAATAGTCCTCCACGCCCGCCTCATAATCCAGCGACAGCGGCGCCTCGTGACGCGTAGCGCGCCAGATACTCAGCGCCTCAAGTAACCAGCCGTAGTGCCCCTCCTCCGTGCGTAGCATCACGCCCTGGTTATCCCAAAGCGTATCGTCTAAATCAAACGTGATAGCTGCTAGTGCGGTCATGGTGTGTTTCCAGAAGGGCGGCGCTTGGCGCGTGGGTGGGCGGCGTCATAGCTGGTCGCCAAATGCTGCCAGTCGAGCCGAGTATATACCTGGGTGGTGGAGAGGTTTGCGTGGCCTAACAACTCCTGAACCGCACGCAGATCCTGGCTTGATTCAAGCAAATGGCTGGCAAACGAGTGGCGCAAGCGGTGAGGATGCAAGTGCTCGGGCAAGCCCCGGCTAACAGAGAGTTGGGCAAGACGTTTTTGAATGGCTCGATGCCCCAGCCGCGCCCCACGCTGGCCCACAAAAAGCGCCGTTTCACCCTCTGGTGCCATGGTTGCCCGGCAGGCAATCCACTCCGCCAGGGTGTGCTGGGCGCGCTGCCCGACAGGCACCTGGCGTGGCTTACTGCCTTTGCCTATCACACGTACGCGGTTGGTCTGCAGATCGTGAAGGTCCAGCGCGGCAAGTTCTGCCAGGCGCAAACCACTGGAGTAAAAAAGCTCCAGCATGGCCTGGTCGCGTACGGCCAAGGGGGAGCCATCATGCGGGCTATCCAGAAAATGGGCCAATGCATCCACATCGACCGGGCGCGGCAGGTGGCTGGGTTGCTTAGGCGTGCGCAGTAGCGCGACCGGGTTATCGGCAAGAATTCCCTGCTTGACCAGGTCATCGGCAAAGCGCGAAAGCGCCGCTCGGCGTCGTGCAAGGCTGCGTGCGCCAAGCCCACGGCTGCGCTCTGTGCCTAGAAAAGTGCGCAGCAGCGCCGTATCCAGCAGCGCTGGGTCCTGTATTTCGCGCTGCTCGGCAAACCGGCACAGGGCGCTTAAATCCTGCTGATAGGCGGCGACGGTTGCCGGGCTTGCATGTTGGCCTAGCGCGCCGATATAGCGTGCCACCGCTGCGGCAAGAAGCGACTCAGCCATACGTTTCCAAGCGAATTAAAAGCCGTGCCACGATATCCCCAAGATACTCGGTAAACAGCGTATCCATGCTGGCGCGATAGCAGTCAGGGTTGGGGCTTGCCAGTAGCAGGTATCCCAGCGACTCGCCCGCCGAGAGGCGCGAGATAGCGCAGGAGCCCGCTTTACGTGGCGCTTTAGTATGCGGCAATAGGCACTTCCAGTCGCTAACGCTTAACTTGGCACAGCGGCTGGTTTTACCGTCCAGTAACGCGGCCAAACGTGTACTGGCGTGCTGGTCCAGCACATGGCGCGGAGGCTGGGGCATGGTGGGTTCGCTATCGCTTAACGACGCCGGGCACCAAAGCGCCATCGCGGGCGTATCAAAGCGCTCGTTAAGCTGAGTCGCCAGAGCTTGCGCTAAGGCGTCACGGCTATCCGCTTCGACCAGCGCCATCAGCGTTTCCCGTAGGCGCCGATACTGAGCTTCGTTGTGCCGAGCAGTTTCCAGTAAATGCTCCAGACGATCTTCAGCCTTTTCCGCCCGCTGACGCAAGTCCAGCACCAGCCTCTCAAGCAGCGATACCGCACCATCAATATGCGGGTGCGGCACTTTAAGCTGCTGCAACAACCCTTCACGGCCTACAAAAAAATCGGGATGCCGGGCAAGCCAAAATGCTACCTGGTCTGGATCGAGCGTCTTGCGCGGTTCAGGGGCTTGAGACATCACCGTTCTCCTTGTATCCGTTACGCGTCACTATCAATTAAGTGCTACGCGACCATCAAAAACGCGTGTAGCCGGGCCGACCATAATCAGCGACGCTTCCGGGTCGGGCCACTCGATCGTCAGCTCGCCGCCGGGCAGGTGAACGCTCACCGGGCTTTTCAGGATGCCCTGGCGGATTCCGCTAGCAACGGCGGCGCACGCACCGGTACCACAAGCAAGCGTTTCGCCACTGCCCCGCTCAAATACCCGTAGACGAATCTGGTTAGCCGAAAGAACCTGCATAAAGCCCACGTTAACACGCTTGGGGAAGCGAGGGTGCGCTTCCATCAACGGCCCAAAACGCTCAACCTGGGCGCGCTCAACGCTTTCCACCTGCAATACCGCGTGGGGATTACCCATGGATACCACACCAATGTGAAGCGTTTCACCGTCGACCTCAAGTTCGTGTAATGGTTGGTCGCCTGGGGCCTCAAAGGGTAGTGCTGCCGGGCTAAAGCGCGGCCGCCCCATATCGACACGCACAAGGCCATCGTGCTGTACGTGCAACACCAGCGGGCCACCGGCTGTTTCTACGTGAATCTCATGCTTGTGGGTCAAGCGCTGGTCGCGCACAAAGCGCGCAAAGCAGCGAGCGCCGTTGCCACAGTTCTCCACTTCACTTCCGTCGGCATTGAAAATACGGTAGCGAAAGTCCATCTCGGGGTTGCGGGGCGGCTCAACCACCAGCAACTGATCAAAACCAATCCCAAAGCGACGATCAGCCAGCTGTTGGATATGCTCCTCACGCAGCCGGGCACGCTGGGTTACCAGGTCAACGACCATAAAGTCGTTGCCCAGGCCGTGCATTTTGGTGAAATGCAGAAGCATTAGTGCGCTCCTTCAGGCAGCAGCGCTTCGCCCGCCCAAAGGCTTTCGACCGTTTCACGGCGCCGTACCACGTGACACGTATCGCCATCGACCATTAGCTCGGCAGGGCGCGGACGGCTGTTGTAGTTGGACGCCATAACAAAGCCGTAAGCACCCGCTGAACGCACCGCCAGAAGATCGCCTTCGGCAATCGCAAGCTCACGCTCTTTACCCAGAAAGTCGCCGGTTTCGCACACCGGGCCGACCACGTCATACACCGCACTTGGGCGAGTTTCACGAGTGTCCACCGGCACGATAGCCTGCCACGCCTGATACAGCGCCGGGCGAATCAGGTCGTTCATGGCCGCATCAACAATGGCGAAGTTCTTGGTTTCGCCGGGCTTCAGGAATTCAACCCGCGTCAGCATGACGCCTGCATTGGCGGCAATAGAGCGGCCTGGTTCAAACAGCAGCGTCAGATTTTCGCCACCTTCCCAGCGCGACAGGCGAGCTAACAGCTGGCTTGCATAATCAAACGGCTGCGGGGGCGTTTCATCCCGGTAAGGCACGCCCAAGCCGCCGCCCAAATCCAAATGATCAATCTCGATACCCCGTTCGCGCAGGCGCTCCATCAGCATCAATAGCCGATCCAACGCGTCCAAAAACGGAGCGGTTTCGGTCAACTGCGAACCAATATGGCAATCCAGCCCCTTCACCTCAAGATTCGGCAGGCTGGCCGCCAGCTCGTAAACCTCAAGCGCGTCATCGACCGCGATGCCAAACTTGTTGTCCTTGAGCCCGGTGGAAATATACGGATGAGTGCCCGCGTCCACGTCCGGGTTAACGCGCAGCGAAACCGGGGCAACGTTACCCAGCTCCCCCGCTACAGCGTTTAAGCGCTCCAGCTCAGGGCGAGATTCAACGTTAAAACACTTGATGCCGACTTCAAGCGCACGGGCCATTTCGTGGGGCTGCTTGGCAACACCTGAGAACACCACTTTTTCAGGGTCTCCTCCGGCTGCCAGCACGCGCTCAAGCTCACCAATGGAGACAATATCAAACCCGGCGCCTAGCCTTGCAAGCAGGCCCAACACCGCCAGGTTAGAGTTGGCTTTAACGGCGTAGCAGATCAAATGCGGGTGACCGCCAAGCGCTTCGGTGTAAGCGCGAAAGTGGCGCTCAAATGTTGCCTTGGAATAAACGTAACAGGGCGTGCCGTGCTCTGCGGCAATCTGCGAAAGCGGCACATCTTCGGCGTAAAGCACGCCGTCGCGATAGTTAAAATGATCCATAATGTCGTCTCTCCTGCAGCCGCTTACCCAGCCTGTTCGGCCACACCGTTATCGGGTGAGTTATCGTCGGGCAGGTAAAGCGGTCCCTTCTGACCGCAACCCGCGACGAATAAAGCGATGATCGCGATAAGCGCTAATGTTTTCATGCCTGACCCTGCAGTAACGAGAGCGCCTCGCGGGCGCGCTGTGCTGCGGCACGCACCTGATTGGGCGCCGTACCGCCAATGTGATTACGCGCGGCTACCGAGCCTTCCAGCGTCAGTACGTCAAAAACATCCTGCTCGATGATAGAGGAGAACTGTTGAAGCTCTTCCAGACTCATTTCCGAGAGATCTTTTTGGGTTTTCAGGCCGTAAGCAACCGACTGGCCGACGATTTCATGGGCATCGCGGAAGGCAACGCCTTTACGGACCAGATAGTCGGCAAGGTCGGTGGCGGTAGAGAACCCACGCCGCGCCGCTTCATACATGCTGTCTTTTTTCGGCTCAATGGCAGGCACCATATCCGCGAACGCTTTCAAGCAGTCGCGCACCGTATCCACCGCGTCAAACAGCGGCTCTTTATCTTCCTGATTATCCTTGTTGTAGGCCAGCGGCTGCGACTTCATCAGCGTCAGCAGGCCCATCAAATGACCATATACGCGGCCTGTTTTACCGCGTACCAGCTCCGGCACGTCAGGGTTTTTCTTCTGCGGCATGATGGAAGAGCCGGTGCAGAAGCGGTCAGGCAGGTCGATAAAGTCAAACTGGGCACTGGTCCACAACACCAGTTCCTCGCTCATGCGCGACAAGTGCATCATTAAGATGCTGGCAAAGCTGGTGAATTCAATCGCGAAGTCGCGATCCGATACGGCATCCAGCGAGTTTTCTGCCGGACGCTCAAAGCCCAGCAGCTCAGCGGTGACGTGGCGGTCAATCGGGTACGTAGTCCCCGCCAGCGCAGCGGCGCCCAGCGGCAGTACGTTAACGCGTTTACGGCAATCCAGCAGGCGCTCATGGTCACGGGCGAGCATTTCCTGCCAGGCCAGCAGATGATGACCAAAGGTGACCGGCTGGGCGGTTTGCAGGTGGGTAAAGCCGGGCATGATGGTATCGGCTTCGCGGTCGGCAAGCTCGATCATGCCTTCGCGCAGGCGCTTTAATTCCACCTCAATGACGTCAATCTCGTCGCGCATAAACAGGCGGATGTCGGTCGCTACCTGATCATTACGCGAACGACCGGTGTGAAGCTTCTTGCCAGTGATACCGATCTTGTCGGTCAGGCGTGCTTCGATATTCATGTGGACGTCTTCAAGCGGCACCGACCAGTTAAATTCGCCGCGCTCGATTTCACCTTGAATTTCGGTCAAACCGTTAATAATCGCGTCGCGTTCTTCGTCGGTCAGCACGCCTACGCGGCTAAGCATGGTGGCGTGGGCAATAGAGCCCTGAATATCCTGGCGCGCAAGGCGCTGGTCAAAGGTGACAGACGCGGTAAAACGCGCAACAAAGGCATCGGTAGGCTCGCTGAAGCGACCGCCCCAGGACTGATTCGTAGCTTGGCTCATCGGAGGTATATCCTGCTGACAAAACAAAAGAGTCGATGGCGGAAAGTGTAACAGAGTCATTGCGCTTATGGCTTGAGTTCGGGCCGCCCACGTTTGCAGAATAATGGCGTTTGGCCCGCCGAGCACTTATCTTTAAGGCAATTCTTTAAGACTGCTCTTGGAGACAGCTTTTGAAGACAGTGGCTTAAAACAGCTTCTTAAAAACAGCCAGTTATTTTTACTGTGCGCCCGGGTGCTTTATGATGAGACACATCATAGCTTGACGCGCCGCGTTAGCGGCAAAGGGAGAATAACGTGTCATCCATCACCAAACTGCGTATTGCTACGCGGAAAAGTCAGTTGGCCATGTGGCAAGCCGAGCACGTCCGTGACCGCTTGATGGCTGCCCATGAGGGCCTTGAGGTTGAGCTGGTCGCGCTCTCTACTAAAGGCGACAAAATTCTCGACACCCCTCTGTCTAAAATTGGCGGCAAGGGGCTATTTGTTAAAGAGCTGGAAGACGCCATGCTGGATGGCCGCGCGGATATTGCCGTCCACTCGATGAAGGATGTCCCCATGCTTTTCCCCGAAGGCTTAGGGCTTTCGGTTATTTTAGAGGGCTCAGACCCTACCGATGCGTTTGTATCCAACCATTATAAAAGCATCGATGAATTGCCTGAAGGGGCCAAAATAGGCACCGCCAGCCTGCGTCGCGGACTCCAACTTCGTGAAGCTCGCCCTGACCTGCAAATTCTCAGCCTGCGCGGCAACGTGCAAACCCGACTGGCCAAACTGGACGATGGTGAATTCGATGCCATTATCCTGGCGACCTCTGGCTTAAAACGCCTGGGCCTTGAAGAGCGTATTGCCCAGGCACTGCCGCCAGAAGTGTGCCTGCCCGCCTGCGGCCAAGGCGCGCTGGGCATTGAGTGCCGCCTGCATGACCCGGAACTGATCGGCCTGCTGGCTCCGCTGGATGACCCGGACACCGCCACCCGCGTACGTGCCGAACGCGCCATGAATACGCGCCTGGAAGGCGGCTGCCAAGTACCGATTGCCGGTTTCGCGGTGCTCGACAAGACCAATGAGACGCTGTGGCTGCGCGGGCTGGTGGGCAATCCTGAGGGCACCGAAGTATTGCGTGCTGAAGGCCGCGGCTCAATGTACGAGCCTGAAGCACTGGGCATCCGTATTGCCGAAGAGCTGCTTGACCAGGGTGCAGGCGATATTTTGGCCGAGGTCTACGGCAACCACGTATGACACAGCCAGTGCTGATCTGCCGACCAGGCAAGCGCGGTGAAGTGCTTGCCAATACGCTGCGCGCAACGGGCGCTTGGGTAGAGCCAATGGCGGTGATGAGCCTTCAAGCGCTACCAGAAGACCCGCTGATGCGCCGTGTCTGGCTGGATATTGACCAGTACGACAAGATAATAGTGGTTAGCCCCTTCGCAGCCCTGTGTTTAGGTAACGCGTTGGACCGCTACTGGCCACAGCTGCCCACTGGCATTGCTTATTATGGCGTGGGGAGCGCTACGGCAGAGGCACTGTTTGACCAGTTGGGCGTACGGGTACGCATCCCATCAGCAGCGGCTGACAGACCCGGTGCTGACCAACAAAAGGCTGGAAATGAGCGCGGCGATAACACCAGCGAGGCACTTTTAGCGCTCGCCTCACTGAAGAATGTCGCACATCAGCGGATATTACTGGTGGCGGGAGAAGGTGGCCGAACGCTACTGGCCGAGACGCTGACAGAACGCGGTGCTCAGATGACCCGGGTCGCTGTGTATCGGCGCATTTTTCAGCCGCCTTCGGCCTCACTCCAGGCCCGCCTTGCTACGGGAGATTTTCGAGCACTCATCGTCACCAGCAGCGAACTGCTCGAACATCTGGCAAAATGGTGTGATCAAACAGCGTTGAACCAACCGCTAATCGTTTCCAGTCAGCGTTTAGCTACACTGGCCGGTACACTGGGTTTTTGTGACCTCAAGGTGGCGTCGGGAGCAACGCCAGCTGCCCTTGCAGCTGCGTTGTGCAGGTCCTGTAATCCTATGGGTGCCGATGTCGATCAAGGAACTTAATTAAGGGCTAGCGACAGATGAGCAAACAACCAAACGACCAGGAAGACGTACAAAAAGCGTCCGCCGACGCGCCTCAAAAAAGCGCCACGCCGGGCGAAACTGCCGCGTCTACCTCAGCTCCCTCGCCATCAAGCGCGGTTGAAAGCAGCCCACCCGCAAGCTCGGCTGCCGAACCATCAAGCAACGCGCCTAAAAATGCTAGCTCTCGTCGGCGTGGCAAAAACAGCGGCAAACCTGACGCGGCCTCTGCCACCGCCCCCCCTCCCAGTACGACGCCTAACAGCGAAAAACCGACAGCCAGCGTTACAGAACCTGCCACGGCTAAAAAAGAGCCCGATGGCAATACGGCAACGCCCAATCGCCCCTCCGGTAACGGTGGAAAAGGCACAACGCCGCCTCCCCCAAGTGGAGGTGAGCAGCATAAAGGCCGCAAAGGCGGCCTGTTAGCCTTGGTGTTGGTACTGGTGCTGGGCGTGGCGCTTATTGTGGTGGCCTGGCAAGGCTGGCAACGCCTTAATAGCCAGCAACAGCGCATCAATGCGTTAAGCCAACAGACTGACAGCAGCGCGACGCAGCAATCCGTGAGCGAGCTTGAATCACGCATTGAAAGCAGCGAACGCGAACGTACCCAGGCCCTTGATGGCACGCTGGAAGAGTTACGCAGCGAGCTTGATAGCTACCGCAGCGACGTCAACAGCACGCTGGATGACGTGCTGAACCAGCTTTCCCAGACGCAAGACACCGACGACCGCGATTGGCTACATGCAGAAGCGGCCTATCTGCTGCGCCTGGCAAATCAGCGCCTCCAGCTTGAAGGCGATGTTGACGGTGCTGCTGCGCTGCTGCGTACCGCCGACGCCCGCCTGGCGGATGCTGACAACCCAGCGCTAACCGCCGTGCGTCGTGATATTGCTAACGAGCTTGCCGAACTGGATGGCGTGCCGCGTGTGGATCGTACGGGACTCTATCTAGCGCTTAATGCGCTGCAAGAACGCGTTTCCAGCCTGCGTCTTTCGCAGGAAGTGGAAGAAAGCGCCGTCACCTCCGGCATTGAGCAGCCGCCTACCGGCAACTTCCAGCGTCAACTGGCACGTTTTGGTGAAGAGCTTAAAGACCTGGTCGTGATTCGTCATCACGACGAACCGATGGAAATGCTGGTCACTCCCGAGCAAGAGTCGTACCTGCGCCAAAGCCTGCGCTTGATTCTTGAGCAGGCCCAGCTTGCCCTGTTGAAAGAGGAGCAGCCGCTGTATGAAGCCAGTATCGATAAAGCGCTGGAATTACTTAACGGCTACTACGACCTGGACAGCGAGGCCACGCAAAGCGTGATCTCAAGCCTTCAGGAGCTTAAGCAAGCGGATATTGAGCCCGAACTGCCGGATATCAGCGCCTCCCAGCAGGCCATGACCCACTTTATTGAAAACCGCTTCAGGACGCGCCAGCAAAATGGCGAAGAGGGAGGTGATGCATGAGAAAACTTATTCTCCTGCTGGTCGCGGGCCTAGCCGTCGGTGCCCTGTTTGGGCACCTGATGATGTCAGTACCTGGTTATTGGTTAATTCGGGTAGGTGAAACCTCGGTCCAGACCTCGTTCTGGTTTGGCCTGATTCTGCTGCTGGCCGCATTTATTGTGGTGCATTTTGCACTGCGGCTGCTGACCGGCATCCTTCGTCCTGTGGGCCGTTTCCGTACCTGGAACAGCCGTGCGCGTAATCGCCGTGCCATGAAGCGTACCGTGCGTGGTTTGGTCGCCTTGACGGAAGGCCGCTGGAAAAAAGCCGAAAAAACCCTGGTCCACGCCGCCAATGACTCCAGCACGCCGCTAGTTAACTACCTGTCGGCCGCCCTGGCAGCACACTACCAGGGTAACCACACTAAATCTCAAGAGCACCTGAACCAGGCCCAGCTCACCACCGAAGGCGCCGACACGGCCATTGGCTTGATGCAGGCGCAGCTGATGATTGATCGACAGCAGCCTGAAGAGGCGCTGGCAATTCTGAATCGCCTGGACAGAAAACTAAGCGACCACCCGCAGGTACTGAAACTGCTCAAGCAGGTACACCTGAGCGTCAACGACTGGGAGGGCTTGCGCTGGCTGCTGCCACGCCTGGCTGCCCAAAAGCTGATTGCCCAGCAGGAGCGCGAGCAGCTTGAATTCAAGGCGTACCGTGAGCTGATTCTGTTTGAAGCTAAAAATCCCGGTAATATCGAGCGTGTTCGCGGCCTCTGGGCAGACATGCCCGAGTACCTGCGCGGCAACACCGAACTGGTCGTGCTGTATACCGATGCGCTGGTCCAGTCGAACGAAGAGAGCATCGCCGAGCGTCTGCTAAACCACTCGCTGGATCATCACTGGGATGCCCGGTTGGTGAAGCGTTATGGCCTGCTTAACGTGCATGCGGCGCGCCAACTGACAAAAACTGAAAAGTGGCTGCAAGAGCGCCCCAATGACCCCGAGCTACTGCTAACCTGTGGCCGCCTCTCCCTGCGTACCGGCAAGTGGGAAAAAGCCCTGGAGTACTTTGAGGCCAGCCAGCGCCAGCGTCCCAATGGAGAGGTGTGCGCCGAGCTTGCGCGTCTCTACGCAAGCCTTGGCGAACACAATAAAAGCCAGCTTTACTACCGCCACAGCGTAGAAATGCTAGCGCAGTCACTGCCTTCGCTCCCTCAACCCAGCGATGCCAGCGACAGCCAAAAACCGGATACGAAAGCGACCACAAAACGCGCTTAAGGTACGCTACGAAAAAGGGGCGCCCTGCGAGGTGCCCCTTTTTTTATGCCGTTGATCCGTCCTGAATAGCGTTTCCCGTCACGCCTGCGGTGGAGGCGTTGCCGCCCCTAGAGACTGCTCTTCAGCTTGCGTGGGTACGGGCAGCTCTGACGTACAGTGTCCGCAGCGGGTCGCTTTGATAGGCACCGTCATAAAGCAGTAGGGGCAGGGTTTTTCGACCGGACTTTTGGGCGCCTCTACCTCTTCGCGCTTTAAGCGGTTGATGGTTCTCACCAGCATGAAGACCACAAAGGCAACAATCGTAAAACTGACGACCGCATTGATAAACAGGCCAAGGTTGAGGGTCACCGCACCATCTGCCTGAGCCGCCGCAAGTGTGGGGTACGGTGCTGACGTTGCTCCTTCTCGGAGCACGACAAACAGGTTAGAGAAATCGATACCGCCGACCAACAGGCCGATCACCGGATTCATGACATCTTTTACCAGGCTTTGCACAATCAGTGTAAACGCGCCGCCGATAATGATGCCCACCGCCATGTCTACCACATTGCCTTTAACGGCAAACTCGCGGAACTCCTTGAAAAACCTGGCCATTGATGCCTCCTTACGCATTCAGATTATGAGCTTATAGCGTTTTTGTGTGCAAAGCCTTTGGGTTCAATGACTTATTAAAACGACGCTGAATGTTGAAAAAACGTTTCGCTAATCACTGACACCCGCTTAGTATCGGTATTTACCGCCTTTAAAACGACCTCAAGCATTCTATTTGCGACACCCGTTGAGTTGCCTTTCAGATTGCTTTGTCAGTATAAGCGTCATTCGTGCCAATATGCAGGCAAGCAGCACGTATCTAGCGCAGGGGCTCACAACAAGACACCAGCGACATAGAACGATAATAAAAAGAACATCAATGATGTTAGGTGATAGAGGTAAAGACCATGACCACCGATCAATCCCAAAAAACCATGCCAGTAGGTCACTCGCACATACCGCAAACGCTCGGTTTTCTGCTGCTGGACAACTTCACCCTCATTTCGCTGGCGTCAGCGATTGAACCACTGCGTATGGCAAACCAGTTGGCGGGGCGAGAGCTTTACCGCTGGTATACCTTGACTCAGGACGGTGCACCGGTGCGCGCCAGCGACGGCCTTAATGTGACGCCGGACGCCTCTATCCATGCGCCGCTCTCACTTGATTGGGTAGTCGTATGTGGCGGGGTCGCTCCTCAGCACAGCGTTAGCCGCGAGCATATTCAATGGCTACAGGCTCAGTCGCGCCAGCTGCGACGCTTGGGTGCTATCTGTACCGGTAGCTGGGCGCTGGGTCAGGCGGGTTTACTGGATCATTATGAAATCAGCATTCATTGGGAGTGCCTGGCCTCTCTTCAGGAAGCATTTCCGAAAATCGTCCTGACGACGCGGCTGTTTTCCATTGACCGTGACCGTTTCACTGCCTCGGGCGGCACGGCGCCGCTGGATATGATGCTCAACCTGATCGCTCACGATCACGGCAAGGAGCTTTCCGCCGGTATTTCCGAAATGTTCGTCTATGAGCGTATGCGCAACGAGCAGGATCAGCAGCGCGTGCCGTTAAAACACGTGCTGGGTACGACGCAGCCCAAGTTGCTGGAAATCGTCGCGTTGATGGAATCCAACCTTGAAGAGCCGCTTGAGCTTGATGAGCTGGCAAGCTATGTCGATGTTTCCCGCCGCCAGCTGGAGCGACTGTTCCAGCGTTACTTACACTGTTCGCCTTCCAGGTATTACCTGAAGCTGCGCTTGGTCAGGGCGCGCCAACTGCTCAAACAAACGCCTCTCTCGATCATTGAGATTGCCTCGGTATGCGGCTTTGTTTCTACCCCGCATTTTTCCAAGTGCTATCGGGAATGTTTTGGTATTCCACCACGCGATGAGCGCCTGGGCATCCATACACGCCAAAAAGCGCCGGAAAAAATTCCTCCGCTGCTGAAGCGCTGGGGAGCAGAACCTGTCAGCAACGAGCCGGCATCAAGCGCGCTGCTGGCTCTGGCCTATGCCCAGGGCGAACCCACCTTTGCCAGCGTTCCTCTTGGCTAAACGGGTGTACCACCGCTGAACTAGAGCTGCCGCAAGGCGGCTCTTTTTTTGTACCGTGTTTTCTGTTTATTCACCAGGCTTCCTGCGCCTGCATTTCTCATGATGACGCTTTTGGAATTTCCATCGTCGTTTCCAAGAGCAGATAGGCACCACCTCAGCGCTATGCTCCCTACATAAACAATTCAGGAGCCACGTTATGAACCCTGCCGAATTACACCAGGACGCCATCATCATTGACGGCCTAATCATTGCCAAATGGAATCGCGAACTGCTGGAAGACATGCGCCGTGGCGGCCTGACGGCAGCCAACTGCACTGTCTCGGTTTGGGAGGGGTTCAAGGCAACGGTGGACAATATTGTCGCCTCCAACAAACTGATGGAAGAGTGCAGCGACCTGGTTCGCCCGGTGCGTACCACTGCCGACATCATGCGCGCCAAGGAAGAGGGCAAGACCGGGATCATCTTTGGGTTCCAGAATGCGCACGCCTTTGAAGATCAGATCGGCTACGTCGAGATCTTCAAACAGCTCGGTGTGGGCATTGTGCAGATGTGCTACAACACCCAAAACCTGGTCGGCACCGGCTGCTACGAGCGTGACGGCGGGCTGTCCGGCTTTGGCCGCGAGATCGTTGCCGAAATGAACCGTGTGGGTATGCTGTGCGATCTTTCCCACGTAGGCGCCAAGACCTCTGAAGAAGTCATTCTTGAGTCCAAAAAGCCGGTGTGCTACTCCCACTGCCTGCCCTCCGGACTCAAGGAACACCCGCGCAACAAGTCGGATGCAGAGCTCAAGTTCATCGCCGACCACGGCGGCTTTGTCGGCGTCACCATGTTCACCCCGTTCCTCAAGAAGGGCGTTGATTCGACCATCGACGACTACTGCGAAGCGATTGAGTACATCATGAACATCGTGGGTGAAGACGCCATCGGTATCGGCACCGATTTCACCCAAGGCCATGACCAGAACTTCTTTGAGTGGCTGACCCACGACAAGGGCTACGCCCGCCGCCTGACCAGCTTCGGCAAGATCATTAATCCCGAAGGTATCCGTACTATCGGCGAATTCCCCAACTTGACAGAGGCGCTTCTCAAGCGCGGCCTGAGCGAATCTCAGGTCAGAAAAATCATGGGCGAGAACTGGGTTAGAACCTTGAAGGATGTGTGGGGCGAATAAGTACATGCACAGTCTGTACTGCCGTTCGACGAGACCCTGGAAGCCACTGAATAACTCAATGTCTTTTGAATAAATATAAGTGTAAGGAATACAACCGTGACCAAAACCGCCCCCGAACTCCCGATTGACGTCGACAGCGAAACCGGTATCTGGACAACCGACGCGCTGCCGATGCTGTATGTCCCGCGCCACTTCTTCGTCAACAACCACGTCGCCATTGAAGAGGCCCTGGGTGCTGAAAAATACGCCGATATCCTCTACCAAGCGGGCTATAAAAGCGCTTGGCACTGGTGTGAAAAAGAGGCCGAACTCCACGGTATGGAAGGCGTGGACGTGTTCGAGCACTACATGAAGCGTCTTTCGCAGCGCGGCTGGGGCATCTTCGTGACTGAAGAGATTGACCTGAATGCAGGCACGGCCCGCGTGCGCCTTGAACACAGCGCCTTCGTGTATCAGATGGGCAAAGTGGACCGTAAAATCGAGTACATGTTCACCGGCTGGTTTGCCGGTGCCATGGACCAGATTCTGAGTGCGCGTGGAAGCTCGCTGCGCACGGTTGCCGAACAGACCCAAAGCGGCGCCGAAAAGGGCTGTGAGTACGGCCTGTTTGTTGTCACGCCCAAGAACTGAGGATCGCTGCCATGGCATTTGAGGCACTGTTCAAGCCGATCCAAATCGGCAACCAAACCATTCGTAACCGTGTGGTCAGTACGGCCCACGCCGAGGTGCACGCCACCGACGGCGGCATGACCACAGACCGCTACGTCAAATACTACGAAGAGAAGGCCAAGGGCGGCTGCGGCCTGTGCATCTGCGGCGGCTCGTCGATTGTTTCCATCGACAGCCCCCAGGGCTGGTGGAGTTCGGTCAATCTCTCGACCGACCGCATCATCCCGTACTTTCAGAACTTAGCCGATGCCGTGCACAAGCATGGCGGCAAGATCATGATCCAGATCACCCACATGGGCCGTCGCTCACGCTGGGATGGCTTCGACTGGTCGACGCTGGTATCGCCGTCGGGCATTCGCGAGCCAGTGCATCGCTCGACCTGCAAGACGATCGAAGTAGAAGAGATCTGGCGCATTATCGGTGACTTCGCCCAGGCCGCGCGCCGGGCGAAGGAAGGCGGTCTCGACGGCGTTGAACTCTCTGCCGTACACCAGCACCTGATTGATCAGTTCTGGAGCCCGCGCGTCAACAAGCGAACCGATGAGTGGGGCGGCAGCTTCGAAAATCGCATGCGTTTTGGCATGGAAGTGATCAAGGCGGTGCGCGCCGAGGTGGGCAATGACTTCGTGGTGGGCCTGCGCATTACCGGGGACGAGTTCCACCCCGATGGCCTCGACCACGAGGAGATGAAGCGCATCGCGGCCTATCATGACGCCACCGGCATGATCGACTACTTCGGCGTGATAGGCTCTGGCTGTGATACCCACAATACCTTGGCCAACGTCATTCCCAACATGTCGTTTCCGCCGGAGCCCTTCCTGCACCTGGCCTCGGGCATCAAGGAAGTGGTCAATGTGCCGGTCATCCATGCCCAGAACATCAAGGACCCCAATCAGGCCCAGCGTATTCTTGAAGGTGGCTACGTGGACCTGGTGGGCATGACCCGTGCTCATATTGCCGACCCGCACATCATCGCCAAGATCAAGATGGGCCAGATCGACCAGATTAAGCAGTGCGTGGGTGCCAACTACTGCATCGACCGGCAGTACCAAGGACTCGACGTGCTGTGTATTCAGAACGCCGCGACCGCACGTGAATACATGGGGCTGCCGCATATTGTCGAGAAAAGCGAAGGCCCCAAACGCAAGATAGTCATCGTGGGCGGTGGCCCGGGGGGCATGGAAGCGGCACACGTATGTGCCAAGCGCGGTCATGATGTCACCCTGTTTGAAGCCCAGGATCAGCTCGGTGGTCAGATAACCCTGGCCTCGAAAGCCCCCCAGCGCGATCAGATTGCTGGCATCACTCGCTGGTACCAGCTGGAGCTGGCACGCCTTGAGATCGACCTGCGCCTGAGTACCCGTGCCGACGAAGCGACCATTGCTGATCTGCGCCCGGACATAGTAATTCTGGCCACCGGCGGGCAGCCGTTCCTCTCCCAGGTACCGGAGTGGGGTTACGACAGCGACCTGGGCAAGAGCCTGGTGGTCAGCACTTGGGACATTCTTAGCGGCAGCGTAGCGCCGGGCAAGAATGTACTGGTCTACGACACTATCTGCGAGTTCTCCGGCGTTTCAGCGGCCGACTACCTGGCAGACAAGGGATCAAAGGTCGAGATCGTTACCGACGATATCAAGCCGGGTGCCGCGGTGGGTGGCACCACCTTCCCGACCTACTACCGCAGCCTGTACGAGAAAGAGGTGATCATGACCTCGGATCTCGCCCTGCATAAGGTATATCGCGAAGGCGACTCACTGGTGGCGGTGCTTGAAAACGAGTACTCCGGCGCGTTAGAAGAGCGGGTGGTGGATCAGGTGGTGGTAGAAAACGGCGTGCGCCCGGATGAAGCCCTCTACTACAGCCTCAAGGAGCAGTCGCGTAACAAGGGCCAGACCGATATCGAAGCGCTCTACGCGATCAAGCCTCAGCCCTGCCTGTCTGAAAGCGGCAATGGCTTCGTGCTGTTCCGTCTGGGTGACTGCACCGCGCCACGCAACACGCATGCCGCCATTTATGACGCGCTGCGGTTATGCAAGGACTTCTGACCCACTAACGCTGTAAGCTGAATGTCATGGGCCATCAGGCTCATGACATTTCGTACTTACGGTGTCTCTGAGAGGAGAGACGCCATGCTTGATACCCTCCTACCGATACTGCTGTTTTCTGCGCTGTTACTGGCTGCCATTGGTGCTGTGCGCCGTGTGCGTCTGTGGCGCCAGGGGCGGCCCTCTCCTGCACCGATTATCCGCGGCCTGATGCAGGTACCCAGGCGCTACCTGGTGGATCTACACCACGTTGTCGAGCGGGATAAACTCATCTCCCATACCCACGTGGCCACCGCGGGCGGCTTTGTGCTGGCCGCATTACTGGCGATTGTGGTGCATGGCTTTGGGCTTGATAGCACTATCTTGGCCTGGGTATTGCTGGCCGCCACGGTGAGCATGTTCCTGGGTAGTTTAGTGGTTGCCAAGCGGCGCAGCCCGCCACCTTCACGGCTTTCCAAAGGCCCTTGGATGCGCCTGCCCAAGAGCCTAATGGCGTTCTCCATCGGCATGTTCGTGGTGACACTGCCCACTGCCGGTGTTCTGCCAGAAGGCTTTTTCCAAAGCGGAGCAGGCTGGCTGGCTGCACTGGTGCTGGCCGGTGTCATCACTTGGGGCCTTGGCGAGATGTTCTTCGGCATGACCTGGGGCGGGCCGATGAAACACGCTTTTGCCGGCGCCCTGCACCTGGCCTTTCATCGCCGCCCCGAGCGTTTTTCCAAGCGCGCTGGCGGAGAGCACCGCTCAACCGGGCTCAAACCGTTGGCGCTGGATGACGAAAGTGCCAAGCTCGGCGTTGAGGTACCGGCTGACTTCACCTGGAACCAGCTGTTAGGCTTTGATGCCTGCGTTCAGTGTGGGCGCTGTGAAGCCGTCTGCCCGGCCTTTGCCGCCGGTCAGCCGCTCAACCCCAAGAAGCTGATTCAGGACATGGTGGTCGGCATGGCAGGCGGCACCGACGCCCACTATGCAGGCTCGCCCTACCCCGGCAAGCCGGTCGGCGAGCATGGCGGCAGCCCCCACGACCCGATTGTTGCCCGCACGGGTAGCGCATTAGTGGATGCCGAAACGTTGTGGTCCTGCACGACCTGCCGCGCCTGCGTTGAAGAGTGCCCCATGATGATTGAGCACGTTGATGCCATCGTCGATATGCGCCGCTTTCTGACCCTGGAACACGGTAATACGCCCAATAAGGGCGCCGAAGTGCTAGACAACCTGATTGCGACCGACAACCCCGGCGGCTTCGAACCTGACTCACGCCTGCACTGGGCGGCAGACCTCAATCTGCCGCTGATGGCCGACAAGCGCGAAGCCGAGGTGCTGCTGTGGCTGGGCGATGGCGTGTTTGACATGCGCAACCAGCGCACGCTGCGCGCGTTTATCAGTGTGCTGCGTGCTGCCGAGATCGACTTCGCCGTACTGGGTAATGAAGAGCGTGATAGCGGCGATGTCGCCCGCCGTCTGGGCGATGAGGCTACTTTCCAGAGTTTGGCGCGGCGCAACATTAAGACGTTGAGCCAGTACCGCTTCGCACGCATCGTTACCTGTGACCCGCACAGTTTCCACGTGCTGAAAAACGAGTACGCCGATCTCAGCACCGCCGACATGCCTTCCCGGTATGAGGTTTTCCATCACAGCACCTATATCAACCAGCTCGTCACCGACGGCAAGCTCACGTTCAAAGCCTGGAAAGGCGGCAACGTGACTTATCACGACCCCTGCTACCTGGGCCGCTATAACGGCGAATACGAAGCCCCACGCGCGGTGCTCAAGGCGCTAGGGATTGAGGTTAAGGAGATGGCCCGCTCTGGCTATCGCTCGCGCTGCTGTGGCGGCGGTGGCGGTGCACCGATCACCGATATCCCTGGCAAGCAACGGATTCCCGATATGCGTATGGAAGATGTTCGCGAAACCGGTGCTGACCTGGTCGCGGTAGGCTGCCCACAGTGTACTGCGATGCTTGAAGGCGTGGTAGAACCCCGCGCTGACATCAAGGATATCGCCGAACTGGTCGCCGACGCGTTGATCATCACAACGTCTGACGAAAAGGCGACCCAAAGTAAGCCCGCGCCAGCATCACCGCGCGCCACCCTGGAGGTAATGCCATGAGCGAGCTTGTTCGTCGTGACCCTCGTAAAGAGTGGATCGCCCGCAACCGCCTGCACCCGCAACATCTTGAGATGCTCGCCGAACTGGGTGGCGGCGCAGTAGCCAGCGAATGGATGGGGCCTAACGGCGTGATGCGCCGCAACCCCCATGCGGTCGGCTTCATCGGCCCCAACGGCATTCGACGCATTGATCGTAGCGGCGTCCAGCAGGCGGCACAGGCGCCAGGGCGCAGCGTTGAGGCCAAGGATACGAGGACGCCGGTCGCTGTCGATACCCCCGCCTTTATGGTGGCGGTCGTACCGGATATGGCTGGTGGGCGCCTTTCCTCCCACGACCGTGATCTGTTAGGGCTTGCCCGCCAGCTAGCCGATGCCGACCCGGCCCAGCCTGGTGCCGTACTGGCCGTAGTGTTTGGCGAGCATAAAGAAACCACCTTTGACGAGGCGGGTATTGACCGGCTACTGCACCTGGAAGGCGAGCGTTTCTCGGGCTACCTGCCGGAGCTTAGCGTCGCCACCCTACAGAGCGTAGATCGTGAAATGACGCCCCGCTACTGGCTGCTACCCGACTCAAGCGTTGGCGGTGAGCTCGGCAGGCGCCTCGCCACAAGGCTTGGCGAGCGCCCGGCCGCTCAGGTCTGGCAGGTCGAGGCAGACACTGAAAGCGCAACCGGCTGGCGCTGTACCGCACGTGGTGCGGCAGGTAGAAACGACATTACCCGCGCCCTGCCCCGTATCGTACTGGCCTTAGCCGAGTGCGCCGACCCGGTCAGCGAAACCCGCCACGCGGCTGAGCCGATCACACTTTCTAACGGGCTTCCCGAAATACTCGGCCGCATTGAGGACATGGGCGAAGTCGCGGTGGACCCGGCCAGCGTATCGCTCGCGGAAGCAGAATTTATCCTTTCTGCTGGCAATGGCGTGAAAAGCTGGGATAGCTATCATCACGCTGCCGAGGTGCTCGGCGCCACCAAAGGCGCCTCACGGGTGGTGGTGGATGACGGCTTTATGCCGCGCGACCGCCAAGTGGGCGCCACCGGCACCTGGGTCTCTGCCCGCGTTTATGTAGCGGTAGGAATTTCCGGCGCTATCCAGCATCTTCAGGGCATTCAGAGCTGCGAGAAGGTGGTGGCGATCAACCTCGATGAAGGCTGCGATATGGTCAAACGTGCCGACCTGGCAGTGATCGGCGATGCCAGCCAGATACTCGCTGCCCTTGTTACACGGGTTGAGCAGTACCGCGCTGAACAGCAGGAGAATCGCGATGCCGCATGATGTCAGTAACAAAAGTGCCAAGCAATCAACCGCCAACGCGCTGAACATCGCTGTACTGGTTTCGGTAGGCCAACACCCACTGACCGCGCGCGCACGCCGCGCCGACCAGGATGCCCGAGCGGTAGAAATGGCCCTGACGCTGGAAAACGCCTCGGTCAGCCTGCTACATGCCGGCCAGCAAAATAGCGATCATGAAGAGGCCATCCGCGGCTATCTCGGCATGGGTATCAACTCTGTTGGCTTGATCGAGCAGCAACCCCACGCCGATGTAATCCCCGCGCTGGCCAACGCGTTACGCGCCAGCGCCCCGCAGCTGGTGCTGACCGGTACTCGCGCCGAAACCGGCGAGGCCTCGGGTGTAACGCCCTACCTACTGGCTGAGGCGCTTGGCTGGCCGATCATTACCGGTCTAGCGGCGGTAGAAAAGGTCGAGCAGGGAGTGATCACGGTGCTGCAAGCATTGCCGCGCGGCAAGCGGCGGCGCCTGCGCATTCGTCTACCGGCGCTTGCCACGGTGGACAGCAGCGCGCCCGCTGCCCGCCAAAGTGCCTTTGGCCCCGCCAGGCGCGGCGAGTTAGCCCATCAAAAAGCGGCCAGCGAGCTTGATGAAGCACTAAGCACTTGGCAGTTCCAGCCAGCGCGCAAGCGTCCCAAGCGGCTTAAGATCGTTAAGTCATCATCGGCGCGTGACCGTTTCAAAGCCGCCGCTGCCAAGTCCGGCGGTGGTGGTGGGCAGACGCTTAACGACGTCACCCCAGAACAGGGTGCCGAAGCGATCTTCAAACTGCTCAAGGAGGAAGGAGTACTGCGTTAGGCGCACTGCTTCATGATAACGATACTGTCAGCCCGCCTTCTCGGCGGGCTTTTTAGTCCAGGTTCACAAGCGGCAAACGGTCAAACGTACTACTTCCCCATAAAGCCCGGGTATAGCCGCAGGCGCTGCCTTTCCAAATGCAGGCCAATCCCCGCATGTACCATCAGCACGCTGATCACCACCGCCCCGCCCGCAAGCGTTGAGGCTGTGGGCTGCTCGCCCAACAACCACCATACCCAAAGCGTACCCAGCGCGGTTTCAACCAGATAGAACAACGCCACTTCCGTCGACGGCAGATAGCGGGTAGCGCTGTTGATCAGCACGGTGGCCAGCGGCATCTGAATAAGCCCCATCACCGCGAGGACGCCATAGCGCGGGGCATCCAGCGCAAACGGCGAAGCCAAAGGCAGCGCGATTGCCGCAGAAAGCAAGCCCCCGCCAGCAATCACCACGATGCGATCAATGCTCGGAAAGCGGCGCAGCACCGTCAAATTACCGCCAATCGCCGCTGCCGCCGCCAGCGCATAAAGATTGCCTACCAGCATGCCGTGAGCGCCCTCGCCCATAAAGACCAAACTCATGCCCAGCATGCAGACGGCGATCGCAACCAGCGTGCGCAAAGCGACACGCTCTTTGAGAAACACCCGTGAAAACAGGGCGGCGAACAACGGCGCAGTGCTAAGGATCACCACCACGTTGGCTACGTTGGCGTTCATCACCGCGAGTACGAAAAGCGCCGAAATCAGCCCCAACAGTATTGCCGAAACCAGCGATGAAAAAGGGTTCACGCGTAGCGTGGCCAGTCGGTTGCCTCGACAACACGCAAGCCCCAGCACACAGAACATCAAAAAGCCGCGCCAGAAGACGATGGTCCAACCCTCGGTATCGGCAAGGCGGATCAGCAGGCCGTCGAAACTGAGAAACACCACCCCCAGTACCACCATCAACAGACCGCGCTGATAACCACTTAACTGCATGATATTGACTCCCGGTTGGCAGAAAAAGATAACCGCTCACGCATGGGCGAGCGGTTAAGCGTAACAGTTGAGCGCAGGCTCACGGCCCAGGCCGTGTTAACGGCCAGGTGACACGGCCACCGGCGCAGTTGAAGCCTTCTGCTGGCGAGGGCGAACTACCCAGAACCCTACGGCTCCCGCCATCAGCAACATGCTCCCGCAGCCGACCGCCAGCATATAGCCACCCTGCACGGCACTGCCAGGCACACTGAACTGCTCGGCGAACCCGGCCAGCGTGACCGCGTACTGTTGCCAGAGAAATACCCCAATGGCGCCACCGGAAAGTATGGTGCACAGCGCAATCACACGGGTGCCTGTCACCCAGCCACTGACGGCCTGAGCATCAAATGTATGCAGAAACGTCTGGTACTCTTTCTCGGCCTGGCTGACATGGGTAAACCTGGAAGCCAGCGTAATCGCCACCAGCGCCATCAAGGTGCTTAGCAGTACCGGGTGCAAATATACCGGCAGGCTAAGCCACTCGGCCTGAATCATCATCGACAGCGCGACGTTGCCCACAAAGCCCACCGCCAAGCCCCAGCCCGCGCCTGCGGCGGTAATCCGCTTGCTCCAGATGCTCATCAAGGCAACCGGCCCCCAGGAAGAGGCAAATAGCGTGGCGGCAAACCATACCACTGACATAACCGCAGGCGGTTGAAACAGCGCCAGCAGCAGTGCTATCAAGCCCGCAGCGAGCACCGCAATACGGCTTTTTCGCATGGCCGACGTCTCATCTTGCGAGGCTGAGAGGATATCGTTGGAGAGGCTAAAGCCGATGATCGACAGAAACGTCGAGCAAGACGATAGCCCCGCCGCAAAGACGCCCGTTAGAATGACCACGCCAAGCCAGGTTGGCAGCACGTTGAGCGCCACCCAAATCATGGAGCGCTCCGGGTCCAGCCCAGCATCGTAAAGATTGATGGCCGCCCCGGTCATCATCATCAATGCGTAGAAGATGGCCAGCGCCACCGCCGTCAACATGGCCGAACGCATCACCACGTGCTCATTGCGGGCCATCAGGTAACGGCTGGATTGCCAAGGGCTCGCCGCCAGCACCGCCGCCCACACAAGGCCGAGTGTTAGTCCCCAGGTAAGCGCCTCGCCAGGCGAAGAGAAGCTGGCCTCAGGCCCTTCCAGCACGCCGTGCCATAGCGCAATGCCGGGCTTGTCGGTTTGGGTAAGCAGGCCTTCCACCACACCGTTCCACCCGCCCAAATCTTGAATCACATAGATCGAACCGCCCAAGGCTGCCAGCGAGAAGATCACAAACATGATGGTGTCGGTGAGCATGACACCGGGCGATCCCGAATAGAGAATAAAACCCGTATACGTTGCCCACACCAATACCAACCCGACCCAGTACGGCATACCGGTCAGCTCAGAGAACATGATGCCCGCGCCCTGCATAACGCCTAACAGATACGCGCCCAGGCCGATAATTGTGGTCAGCCCGGCAATTACCTGAACACGGCGTGAGGCAAAGCGCTTGCCAAAAAATTCCGGCACGGTACGTGCCCCGCTACGCCGAAGGTAACGCCCAAACACCAGCGCACCCAGCAGGCATCCCGAGGTGCTGACGGCCGCGAAGATCAGCATCACAAACGGATAGCCCTGATAGGCAAAACCCGTTTCACCGAGAAACGCGCTGGTGCTGAGATAGCTTGCTACCAGCGTGCCCAAGATAAAAAACGTGGGGGCATTGCGGCCAGCAACCAGATAATCATCCAGACCTTTGACGCGCCGTCCGGCGAGATGCCCGATAACAAAGTAGCCCACCAGGCTGAGCAGTATTGCGATGGTGTAAATCATGAGAATAGCCGTCAGGTTATTAATATTGTTTAGCCATGGTGCAATGCTTTGGCTGTCTACTCTTTGCTATTAGCGGCAACGCATGCAGGAATCACGACACGATATCCGCTAACCAATAGGGGCGCCATTGAAATGGCGCCCCTATTGGCAACAACAAAGTACAGCAACAAAATCTGACTATCGCGCTATTTTGGGCACCGCATTGAGCTCGCGCCACTCCTTGTGAAGCCCTTTATAAAGGCTGAAACACATCAGCAGAAGCACCAGCGTAAAGGGTAACCCTGTCGCCACCGCGCCTGCTTGCAGCGCGCTAAGCGCCGCGCTACCGCCACCGTAAAGCAGCACACCAGCGATGACACCTTCAAGCGCGGCCCAGAACACCCGCTGCCCCTTGGGCGCATCGGTTTTCCCGCCCGCGGTGATATTGTCGATGACGAGGGAGCCAGAATCCGCCGAGGTAATGAAAAAGACCAGCACCAGCACAATCGCCAGCGTCGAGGTGATGCCAGTGAACGGCAGTAGCTCCAGCATGTGGAACATGGCAAGCGAAACGTCGCTGATGCCGTTGGCTAATTCGCCCATGCTATTTTCGGCCTGAAACAGTGCCGCGCCGCCAAAGGTGCTCATCCATACCAGCGTGACCAGCGTCGGCACCAACAGCACCGCAATCAGGAACTCGCGTACCGTGCGCCCCCGGGATACGCGGGCAATAAACATCCCCACAAACGGCGACCAGGAGATCCACCACGCCCAGTAGAAGATGGTCCAGCCGTGATACCAGACGTCATCATCGCGGCCAATCCAGTTCGAAAGCGGCAGGATATGGCTGACATAGTCCACTGCTGTGGTGCCAATTCCCGTTATAATCATCAGCGTCGGTCCGGCGATTACCACAAACAGCAGCAGCACTGCCGCGACCACCATATTGATGTTCGAGAACAGCTTGACGCCGCCGTCGATTCCCCGCCATACCGAAAACAGTGCAATCACCGTAACCACCAGGATGATTGCCATCTGTGTTCCAAGGGTATTGGGTATGCCGAAAAGATAGGCAAGCCCGCCAGCCGCTTGGGTAGCGCCAAAGCCAAGCGACGTTGCCAAGCCAAAGATGGTTGCCAATACGGCAAGAATATCAATGGCATGGCCTGCCCAGCCGCGTGTTCGCTCACCCAAAATCGGGTAAAAAGCAGAGCGCAGGGTTAGCGGCAAGCCTTTATTGTAGGTAAAAAAAGCCAAGGATAGCGCGACAACGCCATAGATCGCCCATGGATGAAGCCCCCAATGAAACATGGTGGCTCCCATAGCGGCGCTAGCGCCCTCCGGTGTACCTGGGGGAATATTCAAGGGTGTACCGTACCAATCGGTGTAGTAGGCCACTGGTTCAGCAACACTCCAGAACATCAGCCCGATACCCATACCCGCCGCAAACAGCATGGCGAACCAGGAGGTGCGCGAGTATTCCGGCTTGGCATCACTTCCGCCCAAGCGTATCCGCCCAACCGGAAGACAGATAAGCGCCAGACAGAACACTACAAAAATATTACCCGCAATCATGAACAGCCAGTCGAAATGCTCAATCGACCAGTTCTTGGCAAGGCCAAGCTGGGTATTCGCAGCATCGGGATAGATCAGCGCATAAAGAATAAACAGCAGAATGGCGAGTGCGGAGAGCGGAAAGACGGGGTTATGGAAATCCAGCCCCATCACCTGCTTGTTATCCTGACCGGGGGTCAAAACAGGATCATCATGGTCCATAGGTTATCCTCGTTGTTATTTTTTTCTGTACGCTAACCGCCGAGGTGGCGGATAGGGCGTTTAAATTTTTAGGCGATACTCACTTGCCCAGTTATTCAAAACCGACCCCGGCATAGCTATTGCCGCGTTGCCAGCGCTATTGCCAGCCGATTTATAGGTACACTGACAGACCAACAACCAACACAAGAGAGGATGCCGTCATGATGATTGTCGAACTGATTGATGGTGATGATTTTCGGGCACAGCTGACCGCGCTGGGTATCGATATTCCAGAGAACGCCGACCCCGATACATGTGCTCAAATCGCCGCTGAGGCCCATCGCAAGCAGGCGGTTACCGAGCTGCCAACGTTGGTGCGCAAGCTTATCGATCAAAAGGACATTCTGCTGCCTTCGGTGCGCCACGCTATTGAGCGTTTTCTGCCCTTTGAGTAAGGGCATGAGCTGATTGATTAATGCGTTGATGAACGGATTGGCAATTGCTAAACGCAGGCTGGCCCGCCAACGCGGGCCAGCCCATCATCAGCGTGCAGTTAGCCCTGCGCCAACTGCAGCGATACGCTATCGCTTCCCAGATTGCTGAGCATGCGCTCGGAGTACCAATCAATAAAGTCGATGACGCCAAACTCGTAGGTTGGTGAATAGGGGCCGGGCTGGTAGGCCTTGGAGTTGATACCGCGCTGATTCTCTTCCGCCAGTTGGCGATCCTGATCGTTGGTGGCGTCCCACACGCGACGCATGTTTTCCGGGTCGTAATCCACGCCCTCTACCGCGTCCTTGTGCACCAGCCACTTGGTCGTGACCATGGTTTTCTGCGGGCCAAGCGGCAATACACGGAACACGACGGCATGGTCGCCCATGAAGTGGTTCCAGGAGTTGGGCAGGTGCAGAATGCGCAGCGAGCCCATGTCCGGGCTGGTCAACCGGCCCATCAGCTTGTTACACGCTGGCTTGCCATCCATGGTCATGGACACCACGCCATCAAGTAGCGGTGTGCGCGTCAGGCGGTTACGCTTGTCAAAGCGCTTGAGCCGCCAAGGCACCTGCTCGCCGTTCCAATCGGCCTGCTTGCGGGTCACCAGGTCTTTATATTTGTCCGTCGCGCGCGGGTCTTCGGTATCGTCAAACTCGATTAGCGAGTTCAAAAGCTCTGGGTGCGCACCATTACAGTGATAACACTCGCGGTTATTCTCGATGACCAGCTTCCAGTTGGCCTGCTCAATAATACTCGACTCTACAGCGACCTTGACGTTATCCATCTGGTACGGCTCAAGGTAGTGCTCAAGCGTCTCCAGGAGGTCGTCGATGGCGGGCGGGTTATCGCTCAGATTAATAAATACAAAGCCCCCCGCCGTGCGCACGTTAACCGGCTTCAGCCCGAACTGGTTAAGGTCGAAGTCCGTACCCATGTCGCTTCCGGCAAACAGCAAGCGGCCGTCAAGCTCGTAAGTCCACTGATGGTAGGGGCATACCAGTTTAGCGACTTTTCCTTTGTCCTTGGTGCACAGCCGTGAGCCACGATGGCGACATACGTTATGAAAAGCATAAATCTGGCCTTCACCGCCACGCACAATCACAACGGGATTATCACCGATTTCCAAGGTCATAAAGTTGCCCTTGGCCGGGATCTCGCAGGTCATCCCTGCGAATAGCCACTCTTTTTCAAAGACTTCCTGCATGTCGAGCGCAAACAAGCGGGCGTCGTTATAGAACGGTTGGGGTAGAGAAAACGCGTGCGCGCGGGACTGTAGCATATCAACCGTCGCTTCACGCATGGCAGCCAGAGGGTCGTTGAGTGTGTCATCCATTGTCTTGTTCATACCAGATATCCTTTTAAATACCGCCTCCCTTACCCAGGGTGGCGACAGAGTCATTAACCAAACGTAATTGTGTTGTTGTTAAGTTGCTGAACCTGGCGATTGTGTGAAGCGCGCAGCGCTTGCTACTTGTTGATGGATTGTGGTCCACGCCATTTGCTTTCAATTGTCTGCCCACGACACTATGTGGCGTGGCGACGACGTGGGCGGAGATTTTTGATAGGCAGAAGGTGCCGCAAGGTAAGTGCGTGTCGCTAACAGGCAAGCTGGTCATAAAGCGCGTACCCAGAATGCAGGTTAATGGTGCTGGACCGTGCAGACAGGACGGGCCGGTGAAGGCAACGCGATAGCACGGCCATATTGAGACGACGATGACAACGAACTTCTTTAATCCCGTCACGACCCAAACCTGGACCAACGGCCGCCACCATGTGCGGTGCGTCAAGATCATTCAGGAAACCTGGGACGTTCGCACGTTCTGCTTTATGGCTGAACAGCCGGTAATGTTCTTCTTCAAGCCGGGCCAATTTGTGACACTAGAGCTCGAAATTGATAATCAGCCCGTTATGCGCTCCTATACGATTTCAAGCTCTCCCTCTGTGCCTTACAGCTTCTCAATCACGGTCAAGCAGGTGCCGGGAGGCCAGGTCTCCAACTGGCTGCATGCCAATTTAAAGGTCGGCGACGAGCTGGTGGTCCATGGCCCGGTGGGCAACTTCAACTCCATCGACTTTCCTGCCGAAAAGGTACTGCTTCTCTCAGGCGGTGTAGGCATCACACCGCTAATGTCGATGACGCGCTGGCTCTTCGATACCAACGCCAACGTCGATGTGGAGTTCATCCACAGCGCCCGTGCCCCGCGCGATGTCATTTTCCATCGCGAGCTGGTGCACATGTTCTCGCGCATCCCCGAATTCAAGCTCCATATCGTGTGCGAGAAGAAAGAAGATATCGGTGAGGCATGGGCTGGCTACCGCGGGTTTCTAACCCAGCCCATGCTTGAGCTGATGGCACCGGACTTCCTTGAGCGGGAGATCTTCTGTTGCGGCCCCGTACCGTATATGAATGCCATCAAAGCGATTTTGCGCGCCAACAACTACAACATGGACCACTACCATGAAGAGCTGTTTGGCGAGACGCCGGTTGACGTTCAGGAAGACGTCCTGGAGCTTGCCGAGCAGGCCGAAGTGGAAGCCGAGCTAGCAGAGCCTGAGGATCTGATCAACATCGAATTTGCCCAGTCGGGCAAAAGTGTACGTATACAAGCAGGCGAAACGGTTCACGCCGCAGCCGCCAAGCTGGGGCTGCATATTCCCAAGGCTTGCGGTATGGGCATCTGCGGCACCTGCCGAGTGGAGCTGAAATCTGGCGAGGTGGAAATGGAGCATAACGGCGGTATCACCGACGAAGATATTGAAGAGGGCTACATCCTGTCCTGCTGCAGCAAACCGAAAGGTGACCTGGTAGTCGACTTCTAATGCGGTAGCCCTTCACTCACCACTAGCCCGACCCAAAACGGATACTGAGCTCCTCGGTATCCGTTTTTTGTGGCGTACACTCGCCTTAAGCGAACACAAAAAACGCCCATGGCACGTAGCCATGAGCGTTATTAGCGTTGGTTACCGCTTCTTTTAGCGCTTAATCAGGCAACACCAAGCAATCCATGCGGATCAAGCACGAACTTGCTGGCCACGCCCGCATCGAACTGCTCGTAACCTGCTGGCGCATCTTCCAGCGAAATCACCTGGGCGTTAACGATCTCGGCAATGTTCAAACGCCCGTGCAGAATGGCCTGCATCAGCTGGCGGTTGTACTGCACTACCGGCGTCTGGCCGGTATGGAACGAGAGCCCCTTGGCCCAGCCCTGGCCAAAGCGCAGGCTCAGGCTACCAGTTTGTGCAGCTTTCTCGGTCGCACCCGGATCTTCCGTTACGTATAGACCTGGAATGCCGATAGAACCGCCTTCGCGAGTGACTTCCATCATCTGGTTAAGCACCACTGCCGGCTGTTCTTTACCGCCATGCCCGATCGCTTCAAAGCCCACCGCATCAATGGCGCTGTCCACACTAGGCTCGCCGACCACCGCAGCAATCATCTCGCCCAAACGGTCATGCTTGCTTAGATCAATCGGTACAAAGCCCATCTTGCGGGCGTGCTCCAGGCGATCCTTGTTGAAATCGCCAATCATCACTACCGCTGCGCCTAACAGGCGTGCCGAGGCGGCAGCGGCCAGCCCTACAGGGCCTGCGCCCGCTACGTACACGGTGGAACCCGCACCAACGCCCGCTTTCAAGGCGCCGTGGAAACCGGTCGGAAGAATATCGCTCAACATGGTTAGATCGCGAATCTGGCTCATGGCCTGATCACGGTCCGGGAACTTGAGCAGGTTGAAGTCAGCGTAGGGCACCATTACGTAGTGCGCCTGACCGCCCACCCAGCCACCCATATCAACATAGCCGTAGGCACCGCCCGCTCGGTCATCGTTAACATGCAGACAAAGACCGGTGTGGCCCTCTTTACAGGTGCGGCAGCGGCCGCAAGCGACGTTGAAGGGAACGGATACAATATCGCCAATGTTTAGAAACTCGACGCCCTTGCCTTTTTCGATCACCTCACCGGTGATCTCGTGCCCCAGCACCATACCGGTAGGCGCCGTGGTGCGTCCGCGCACCATGTGCTGGTCGGAGCCGCAAATATTCGTGGACACTACTTTCAGAATGACACCGTGATCAATGGGCTTGCCATGGGGCGTTTCCATTTTCGGGTAGGCGATATCCTGAACTTCGACTTTACCGTCGCCGATATAAACAACACCACGATTGTTGGACATGCGAAATCCTCTCTTCCGGGTGCTGGCGCAGTCTCAAGAGGTTTTCTCAGAGAGCGGTCTCAAGGACGCTATCAAGGGCCACTCCAACAACTGCGCTGGCATCATTATTTTAAATCGAGCTGGCGTATGTGAAGCGCTTTCGAGAAACGCTTCCTGATCAGCAGGCCAATTAAAGATTAGCCTGTTGCCGCAGCATGACGCACCCGGCCTACCCGCAATTACTTATAAACGACGTCGAGCAATAAATGAGCGACGCCTTATAAAGGCCCATAAAAAATTCACGTCGATGTCGCAAATACGCCGAGCGGTGACGTCGGTAAGCATCTTGGGGGGCAAGCCCAGCGATACTATCGCGGCACGATAGCGTGAATGGTGATGCCATTCCTGACGCTAACAAACTCCCAGACCGAATATAAGCGACTAGCCTGGAGACCCAGATGACTCACAATAATTTTTCTCCCGAAGCCCGCTTGGCCAACTACGACACGGCCCTTGCCTCGGCAATCGCTGAAGAGACAGCGCGTCAAGAAGCCCACATCGAACTGATCGCCTCTGAGAACTACACCAGCAAGCTGGTGATGGAAGCACAAGGCACCCAGTTGACTAACAAGTACGCCGAAGGCTATCCCGGTAAGCGCTATTACGGCGGCTGTGAATTCGTCGACAAGGTGGAAGCGCTGGCTATCGAGCGGGCTTGCAGCCTGTTTGGTGCCAACTATGCCAACGTACAGCCCCATTCCGGCGCTCAGGCCAATGCGGCGGTATTCATGGCGCTGGTAAGTCCTGGCGACACTATTCTGGGCATGAGCCTGGCCCACGGCGGCCACCTGACCCACGGTGCAGCCCCCAACTTCTCGGGCAAGCACTACAACGCTATCCAGTACGGCCTGGTCGAAGGCACCGGCGAAATCGACTACGACGAAGTAGAGCGGCTGGCGCGAGAGCATAAGCCGAAAATGATCATTGCGGGTTTCTCGGCCTATTCACGCGTGGTCGACTGGCGCCGTTTCCGTAACATCGCCGATGAAGTCGGCGCCTATCTGATGGTCGATATGGCCCACGTAGCGGGCCTGGTAGCTGCTGGTCTCTACCCGAGCCCGCTGCCCTATGCCCATGTCGTGACGACCACGACCCACAAGACACTGCGCGGCCCGCGCGGCGGCCTGATTCTCTCCGCCGATGGCGACGAGACGCTTTACAAGAAGCTCAATGGCGCGGTATTCCCCGGCCAGCAGGGCGGCCCGCTGATGCATGTGATCGCGGCCAAAGCGGTGGCATTCAAAGAGGCCATGAACCAGGACTTCGTTAACTACCAGCGTCAGGTTATCGCCAACGCCCGTGCGATGGCGCGCATCTTCGTTGAGCGTGGTTTTGATGTGGTTTCCGGCGGTACCGACGATCACCTGTTCCTGGTCTCGCTGATCAAACAGGGCATTACCGGTAAAGATGCCGACGCAGCCCTTGGGCGCGCGCATATCACGGTCAACAAGAACACCGTGCCCAACGACCCGCAAAGCCCCTTCGTTACCTCGGGCCTGCGCATTGGCACTCCGGCGGTAACCACCCGCGGAATGGTTGAGGCAGACTGTGAGCACCTGGCAGGCTGGATTTGCGACATTCTTGACGTACTGGCCGACCAGCAGGACACCACTGACGTAGAAAACCAGGTACGTGAAAACGTCGCCGACCTGTGTGCCCACTACCCGGTATATGGCCAAGCCCAAACCACCAGTGAGCACGTAGCCGATAGCGCCTCAATCGCCTGACGATAGCCGCCAGCCGGCTCCGCGGAGCCGATCAAGGAGAAACTTTATGCAACGTTATTCCGGCTTCGGACTGGTCAAACATGCGCTTGGACATCACGAGAACTGGGAGCGCCAGTGGCGCAACCCTGAGCCCAAGAAGCGCTACGACGTCATCATTGTCGGTGGTGGCGGTCACGGACTAGCCACTGCTTACTACCTGGCGAAAGAGTTCGGCATCAAGAATGTCGCCGTGGTTGAAAAGGGCTGGCTGGGCGGCGGCAACACCGCACGTAATACCACCATCGTACGCTCTAACTATCTATGGGATGAATCAGGGCGGCTTTACAACCACTCGCTGGACCTGTGGAAGGGCCTCTCCCAGGATTTGAACTACAACGTGATGTTTTCCCAGCGCGGTGTACTCAATCTGGGCCACACCCTGCAGGACATGCGTGATATTCAGCGCCGCGTTCACGCTAACCGTTTGAACGGTATCGACAGCGAGGTAGTCACTCCGCAACAGATCAAGGAGATCGAGCCTCAACTGGATATTTCCAGCCGCGCCCGCTACCCGATCATGGGCGCTTCCTGGCAGAAGAGTGCCGGCGTGGCGCGCCACGATGCGGTGGCCTGGGGCTATGCGCGTGGTGCCGATGCTCTCGGCGTGGATCTTCTGCAGAATACCGAGGTCACCGGCTTCAAGATTCGCGATGGCAAGGTGCTGGGCGTCCACACCAACCGCGGTGATATCGAAGCCAATACCGTGGGCTGCGTGGCGGCGGGCAACTCCGGCGTATTGGCTAACATGGCGGGCATCAAGCTGCCGCTGGAATCCCATCCGCTGCAGGCATTAGTGTCCGAGCCGCTCAAGCCGGTCCTCAATACCGTCACCATGTCCAACCACGTTCACGGCTACATCAGCCAGTCCGACAAGGGCGACCTGGTCATCGGGGCGGGCATCAACGGCTACGTCGGTTACGGCCAGCGCGGCAGCTACTCGACCATCGAGCACACCCTTCAGGCCATCGTCGAGATGTTCCCGATGTTCTCTCGGGTGCGTATGAACCGCCAGTGGGGCGGCATCGTCGATACCTGCCCGGATGCTTGCCCGATCCTGTCCAAAACGAAGGTTAAAGGTCTGTATTTCAACTGTGGCTGGGGCACCGGTGGCTTCAAGGCGACCCCCGGCTCCGGGCATGTTTTCGCCGCAAGCCTGGCCAAGGGTGAAATGCACCCCATCGCTGCGCCTTTTTCCATCGACCGTTTCAATACCGGTGCGCTGATTGATGAACACGGCGCCGCTGGCGTGGCGCACTGAGGAGAGCCCATCATGTTTTATATCTTCTGCCCCTACTGCAAGGAGCACCGCGAGGAAGAGGAGTTCCACCCTCGCGGCCAGGCCCACTTGATGCGCCCTTCCGACCCGGACAACACCAGCGACGAGGAGTGGGGTGACTACCTGTTCTTCCGCAACAACCCGCGCGGCATTCACCACGAAATGTGGGTGCACTCGGTGGGCTGTCGCAAGTTCTTCAATATCACCCGCAATACGGTGACCTACGAAATTCTCGAAACCTACCCCATGGGTGAGCAGCCAAGCATTACGGCGGCAACGCCCGATGCTCGTCACGAACAAGGTGGTCAGGTGGCCGATGGCGGCTGGCAGACCGTGGGCGCACGGCCTGAAAACAAAGCACTGAATGAGGAGGCCTCGTCATGACCCAGAAAAATCGTATTGATGCCGGTGGGCGTGTCGATCGTTCCCAAGTGCTTGAATTCACCTTTAACGGTCAGCGTTACCAGGGTCTGAAAGGCGACACGCTCGCTTCGGCACTGCTCGCCAACGGCGTGAACATCGTCAACCGTAGCTTCAAGTATTCACGCGCTCGCGGCATTGTCGCCGCCGGTGCCGAAGAGCCCAATGGCGTTGTTCAGTTGGGCGCCAAGGATGACACCCAAGTGCCCAACGTCCGCGCTACCCAGCAGGGCCTGTACAACGGCCTGGTGGCGCGCAGTACCAATGGTTGGCCCAACGTTCAGCGTGACGTAATGAGCTGGGTAGGCAAGCTGGGCGGTGGTTTTATGCCGCCAGGGTTCTACTACAAGACGTTTATGGCCCCTGCCTCAATGTGGATGACCTATGAGAAGTATATCCGCATGGGCGCGGGGCTAGGTCGTGCACCGACCGAGTCCGATCCAGACATTTATGATCACATGCATCATCACTGCGATGTGATGGTGATTGGCGCGGGCCCAGCGGGGCTTGCCGCGGCGCTTTCTGCCGCGCGTTCCGGTGCCCGTGTGATCCTGTGCGATGAGCAGGAAGAGATGGGTGGCTCGCTGCTGGATAGCCGCGAAACCCTGGATGGCGTTTCAGCGACGCGCTGGGTTGAGCAAACAGTGAAAGAGCTTGGCGCGATGGATAACGTGACGCTGCTGCCACGCACCACCGCCAACGGCTATCACGACCACAACTTTGTCACGCTGCACGAGCGGCGTACCGAGCACCTGGCCGATACCGCCCGTGAAGCGGGCTTCCCCGGTGAATCACGTGCGCGTCTGCACCGTGTGCGTGCCCGCCAAGTGGTGCTGGCCAGCGGCGCCCACGAACGCCCCTTGGTGTACGCCAACAACGACTTGCCGGGCACCATGCTCGCAGGCGCCGTTTCCAACTATATTCGCCGCTACGCGGTGGTGCCCGGCAACAGCCTGGTGCTTTCCACCAGCAACGACCACGCTTACCGCGCAGCACTCGACTGGAAAGAAGCCGGACGTAAGGTCGTCGCCATTGTCGATGCCCGCGCCAACCCTGATGGCGACCTGGTTCGCCAGGCACGCGACAGCGGTATTCGCGTGATCACCGGCAGTGCCGTCATCGAAGCACGCGGTAATCAACGTGTTACCGGCGCACGCGTCTCGGCCGTTGATCTTGAGCGTTTCGTGGTGACCGGCAAAGCCGAAGAGCTTGAGTGCGATACCATCGCCACCTCCGGCGGCTATAGCCCGGTGATCCACCTCTCCTCACACACCGGCACACGCCCGGCATGGGACGAAGAGTTGTTAGGTTTTGTGCCCGGCACGGTCAAGGGCATGCAGTCGGCTGGCGGCGTGGCGGGCTATTATGCCCTCGGCGAAACGCTTGCCGATGGCGCTCGCATTGGGTGTCAGGCAGCGCTGGAGTGCGGCTTTAACAGCGCCGAGGAAGCTGCCCTGCCCGCCACGCGAGCGCGGCGTGATGCGCCTTCCTGCGCGCTTTATCAAGTGCCGCATGAAAAGAGCGCCCTACGCGCGCCCAAGCAGTTTGTTGACCTGCAAAACGATGTCACCGCGGCGGGTATTGAGCTTGCCACCCGCGAAGGCTTTGAATCCATTGAGCACGTCAAGCGCTACACGGCGCTGGGCTTTGGTACCGACCAAGGCAAGCTTGGCAACATCAACGGCATGGCGATTGCTGCACGCTGCCTGAAACGCTCGATTCCCGAAGTAGGCACCACCGTGTTCCGGCCCAACTATACGCCGGTGACCTTTGGCGCCATCGTTGGCCGTCACTGCGGCGAGCTGTTTGACCCTGAGCGCTACACCGCGCTGCACCAGTGGCACGTGGAAAACGGCGCCGAGTTCGAGGATGTCGGCCAGTGGAAACGCCCGTGGTACTTCCCCCGCACCGTGAATGGCAAGAAAGAAACCATGCACGATGCAGTCAACCGCGAGTGCCTGGCGGTGCGCGAAGGCGTGGGCATTCTGGATGCCTCGACGCTTGGCAAGATTGATATTCAAGGCCCGGATGCCCGCGAGTTCCTCGGTCGCGTCTATACCAACAAGTGGGCCCAGCTCGCCCCTGGCCGCGTGCGTTACGGCCTGATGTGTAAAGACGACGGCATGCTGATGGATGATGGCACCACCAGTTGCCTGGGTGATAACCACTTCCTGATGACCACCACCACCGGCGGCGCGGCAGGCGTGCTCGAGTGGCTAGAATTGTGGCACCAGACCGAGTGGCCGGAGCTTCAGGTCTACTTCAACTCGGTGACCGACCACTGGGCAACCATGACCGTGACCGGCCCGGACGCCCGCAAGCTTTTGTCCGAGCTGACCGACATGAATCTTGATAAAGAGAACTTCAAGTTCATGGATTGGCGCGATGCCACGGTCGCCGAGGTGCCCGCGCGCATCTTCCGCATTTCGTTCACCGGCGAGCTGGCGTTCGAGATCAACGTGCAAGCCAACTACGCCATGCATGTCTGGAAGAAGCTTTTCGAGCACGGTAAAAAGTACAACCTGACGCCTTACGGCACCGAAACCATGCACGTCCTGCGGGCGGAAAAAGGCCTGATCATTGTCGGCCAGGATACTGACGGCTCGGTGACGCCGGAAGACCTCGGCATGCGATGGGCGATCGGCTACGACAAGCCCTTCCCGTGGATCGGCAAGCGCGCCCTGTCACGCCCCGATACCCGCCGTACGGACCGCAAGCAGTTTGTCGGCCTGAAACCCAAAGACCCAAGCGTGGTACTGGAGGAAGGCGCCCAGGTCGTCTTTGACGGCAAGCAGTCGATCCCTATGGACATGAAGGGGCACGTAACGTCGAGTTACTACAGCGCCTCGCTCAAACACGGCTTCGCCCTTGCCGTGGTAATGGGTGGTCACGAGCGGATGGGGCAGACCGTCTATATTCCCATGACCGATGGCACAGTGCATGAAGCTGAAATCGTAAGCCCTGTCTTCATCGATCCAAAAGGAGAGCGCCAGCATGTCTAACGCGAGTGTACCTAACGTTTGCGAGTTCAACACCGTGCCCGACGGCAATCCGCAGGTCGAATCTCCTCTGGCGTGGAGCTACCAGCAGCACCCGGCGCCCCGCACTAACGGTCAGGCAGGCGTTGTCCTGCGTGAAAAAGCACTGCTGGGCCACCTGGTGCTGCGCGGCGGGGCCATCGTGCTCGATGAAGCGGTTCGCGCCACGCTGGGCATGAGCCTACCAGCCAAGCCCAATGCTCTGGAACACGACGATAGCGGCGAGCGCACTATCCAGTGGCTCTCGCCCGACGAATGGCTAGTGATTGTGCCGGGCGGCGAAGAGGGCGCGCTAGAAAGTGCGCTGCGCCAGGCCTTGGGCGATGCCCACGTGAGCATCGTCAATGCAAGCGGCGGCCAGACAGTGCTAACGCTAAGCGGCGACAACGCCCGCGAGGTGCTGATGAAGTCGGTCTCCTATGACGTACATCCCAGCACATTTACCGTGGGCAAGGGGGTAACCACCATGTTTGCCAAGGCCACCGTGGTTTTGCGCCGCCCTTCCGAGACACACTGGGAATTGGTGGTGCGCCGCAGCTTTGCCGACTACTGCTACCGTTGGCTGCTCGACGCCTCGGCGGAATATGGTATCGACACACAATAATAAGCCGGCAGGCCGGCACCACCGGCCTGCCCTGACTGCTGATCAAGCTGATGAAAGAGAAGCGCCATGAGCCGAATGACGGATACCTGGATACTTGCCGCCCAATGCCCCAGCATTCTGGGCACGGTCGATGTGGTGACCCGCTTTTTAAAAGAGCAGCACTGCTATATCACCGAACTGAGCTCATTTGATGATCGGCTGGGTGAACGCTTTTTTATTCGAGCGGAGTTTCGCCCCGAGCGAGAAGCGTTTGATGAGCAGGCGTTTCAGGAGGATTTTCTGCCACGCGCCACCGACTTCGGCATGACATTTGAACTGACCCCTCCCGCCAAGCGCACGGGTGCGGTCATTCTGGTATCCAAGGCAGATCACTGCTTAAACGACCTACTCTATCGCTACCGTACCGGGCAGTTGCCACTGGATATCAAGGCGATTATCTCCAATCACCCGGATCTTGAGCCCTTAGCGAGCTGGCATGATCTGCCTTACTATCATCTGCCTATCACGCCCGAGACCAAGACCGAGCAGGAGTCCCAGGTACTCGAGATTATTGAGAATACCGGGGCGGAGCTAGTAATTCTGGCGCGCTACATGCAGGTATTGTCACCGAGCATGTGCGAGCTGTTGAGCGGGCGAGCCATCAACATTCACCACTCACTACTACCGGGCTTCAAAGGTGCCAAGCCCTACCACCAGGCCTACGAAAAAGGCGTTAAGCTGGTAGGCGCTACGGCGCACTACATCAATAACGACCTGGACGAGGGGCCGATTATTGCTCAAGGGGTGGAGCCAGTTGATCATGCACACTACCCTGAGGACCTGGTCGCCAAAGGGCGCGATATAGAGTGTCTGACGCTCGCCCGCGCCATTGGCTATCACCTTGAGCGGCGAGTCTTTCTGCACAATGGGCGCACGGTGGTATTTGGCAACTAGCCGCGCTTGCTTGACGCTATGCCTTGCACCCACAGAACAATCATCAAGTCTGCTCATTGATCGACGACAGGACAAGGTTACGCGGCATTAATTCGCGATTCCCCTGTCCAACGTTGGGTGAGCCGACTTTTTATTTCCCATTCAGAGGTCTTCCATGCCTATTAGTGTCTTCGACCTTTTCAAAATTGGCGTCGGCCCCTCCAGCTCACACACGGTCGGCCCCATGATGGCGGCCTTCAAGTTTGCGGCCGTTCTGCGCGATAGCCAATTGCTCGACCAGGTGAGCCGACTGGAAGTGCATCTGTATGGCTCGCTTTCCGCCACGGGCATCGGCCATGGAACCGACCATGCCATTATCATGGGTTTGCTGGGCGAACGCCCGGACACCATCGACCCATCGATTATCAACACCACGATTGCGGCGTTGAAAGAGACGCGTAGCCTATCGCTGGGGCGCCAGAAAGATGTCACGTTTGAATGGGACCAGGACATTATCTTTCATGAAGAGAGCCTGCCCCATCACCCGAACGCCATGAAACTTTGCGCCTTTGCCGAAGATGGCAGCCTGCTGACCGCCAACACATACTACTCGGTAGGCGGCGGTTTTGTGGTTGACCAAAACCAGGTGGATGCCAAGCTTGAAGACATGGATACCGCCGAGATCCCCTTCGACTTTAACTCCGCCGAAGAACTACTCGCCATCTGTAAGCGCGAAGGCATGAGCATCAGCCGCCTGATGATGGAAAACGAGAAAACCTGGCGCGGCGAGCAGGAAGTAAGAGACGAGCTGTGGCGCATCTGGCAGGTCATGTGCGAGTGCATCGATAACGGCCTGACCCACGAAGGCATTCTACCCGGTGGGCTTAACGTCAAACGCCGGGCAAGGCAGCTGCATCAGCGCCTGCAGGCGGCCGAGCAGAACGACTGCCTGATCGCCACAACCTTTTCCGCCATGGAGTGGGTCAACATCTTTGCCCTGGCGGTGAACGAAGAGAACGCTGCGGGAGGGCGCATGGTGACGGCCCCAACCAACGGGGCAGCGGGTATTATTCCCGCCGTGCTGCACTACTACATGAAGTTCCAGGCGGGTGCCAATGACCGCAATGTGGTGGACTTCCTGCTTGCCGCCGGTGCCATCGGTATTCTGTGCAAGAAAAATGCGTCCATATCCGGCGCCGAAGTGGGCTGCCAGGGCGAGGTGGGCTCAGCGTGCGCCATGGCCGCCGCAGGCTTGGCCGAGGTGATGGGCGCTACGCCTGAGCAGGTCGAAAACGCGGCTGAAATAGGTCTTGAGCACAACCTCGGCTTGACCTGCGACCCAGTAGGCGGGCTGGTTCAGGTGCCCTGCATCGAGCGCAACGCCATTGCCACCGTCAAGGCGATCAACGCCGCCCAAATGGCCCTGCGCGGCGACGGCACTCACTATATCTCTTTAGATAAAGTTATCCGCACCATGCGTGATACCGGCAAAGACATGCTGGACAAGTACAAGGAAACGTCCAAGGGTGGGTTGGCGGTTAATGCGATTGAGTGTTAGCGCAGCGCTTTAGCCACGTTACACGCCACAATGTGCCAAGTTGCATTGTGGCTTTTAGGCGTCAGCATTAAGCTTCACGTCTAGCGCCTAATATCCCCGGTTCTCTCTCAGCTCCCCTTCTCAAGACCAACCTGCCTATAAGCGTTGTCTTTACCTTGACTAAAGTCGTAGCCAGCTCATCGTTTGAATACTGGTAGGGTATACGACTTTATTACAATGCCTAAACGATTGGCTGAAAAATGCCCCAGTTGCTGGCTTGGCAACAGCTAAGTTCATAAAGGTAATGTTAAGTTGTCGCTTATACCTTGGAGGCATCATGGAGCTACGCCACCTTAGATACTTTTGCATTGTGGCCGAAGAGCTTAATTTCACCTGTGCTGCTGAAAGATTGCACATGTCGCAACCGCCTCTATCGCGCCAAATTAAGCAACTAGAGCAGGAAGTGGGTGCCGAATTGTTTGAGCGAAGCTCAAGAGGGTTGCGCCTAACGCCTTCTGGTGTATTTTTTCAGCAGCACGCTTTGCAGATATTAGAAAAAGTGGAAGTCACCATCGATGCCACGCGACATATGGCGCGCAGCAAGCGTGCGCTATTCGGTATTGGTTTTGTGCCATCTGTTTTTTATGGACAGCTTCCGACATTAGTCCGTGACTTACGCCGCATTGAGAATGTTGAACTTACACTGGCAGAACTCACAACAGTACAACAAATTCAAGCACTCAAAGCAGGCCGCATCGATATGGGATTCGGACGCATTCGCATTGACGATCCAGACGTAGAGCAGGATATTCTCTTCGATGAACCGTTAATTGCAGCCCTCTCGAGCGGCCATCCACTCGAGGGTACGACCCCGACCTGCGAGGAGCTGGCTCGCTATCCCCTCATTGTCTTCCCCGCAAAACCACGTCCCAGTCTTGCGGATATGATACTAGGTATTTTCCGACGCCAAGGTTTAAAGGTTGAGGTGGTACAGGAGGCGAACGAGGTACAGACAGCGCTTAGCCTTGTCGCCTCCGGTATAGGCATTACATTGGTCCCAGAGCAAGTAAAACGCGTTCAACGTGACGGTATTACCTATGTAGCATTGGCAGACAAGACCATAACCTCCCCCGTTATCTGCAGTCGTCGGCGAGGAGAAAAACCCTCGCCTCTAATGCAGGAAGCCAACGCTATCTTAGAGGTGCTCGTGGAAAATCGCCGTTCTGGCCGTTACCCATAGCACCACCCTTTATGGGCGCAGTATGGCGACCGGACAAGCCGCTTCATGCAGCACTTCGTGACTAACGCTGCCAGCCACTACTTGCGAAAGACCACTACGTCCATGGGTTGTCATGGCAAGCATCGTATTATGACGACTTGCCAAATAGCTGACGATAGAGTCCGCTGTACCGCCACCCCAAGCTGGGCCGCAAATATTTGCCCAAATGCCAGGGCATGCAAAGCACTTTTACTATCATCAACCGCCACAACGATCTTTTCCATGGTCCACCCCACTACCGCGTAAGCAGTATCACGGTTATTAGGTTTTATGGTTAAGCGAGTTAAAACGTCGATGCAGCAGGTTATAGGCAAGCGCCCCAACGACCACTCCCCAGAAGGCGGAGCCTAAGCCTAGAAAACTAATGCCAGAGGCGGTGGCAATAAACGTAATGACAGAGGCTTCCAGATGGCTCTTTTCGGCCGCAAACGCACTGATATTACTACTAATCGCGCCAAGCAGTGCAAGGCCTGCGAGTACCGCCACAAACTCCCCTGGCAACGACGTAAATAGCGCTACAATAGTGCCTGCAAAAATAGCACCAAATAGGTAGAAAATCCCGTTTGCCACCCCGGCAACATAGCGCTTAGCAGGATCTTCGTGAGCTTCCTTACTGGTACAGATTGCCGCGGTAATCGCTGCGATTACCGTGGTGATACCGCCAAAAAAAGCGGTGAAAAAGGACGTTGCGCTAGCCACGATAACGATTGGTCTGGCCGGGGTCGAATACCCAGAGGCGCGTAGAATCGCCATGCCGGGTAGGAACTGTCCCGTCAAACTCACCAGTACCAAGGGAATGGCCAAGCTCAGGGTCGCATTCCAAGACCACTCGGGGCGAATAAGCTGGGGCTCGGCAAGCTGGAGTGCCACTCCCTCCAGGCTCGCGCCCTCCAGCAAGACGGCTAACGTGATACCAGCAATTAATAGCAGTACCAGGCTATAGCGCGGAGTAAGTCGCTTAAAGAGCAAATAAGCGATAATCATACCAATCGCCAGCGCCGGCACACTCTCTAAAGAGACGAAGACGCCCACCCCGAATTGGAACAGAATGCCTGCCATCATCGCGCTGGCGATGCCTGGCGGTATCATTCGGATAATGCGGTCAAAAGTGCCTGTAACGCCGATCAGAAAAATGATCACAGCGGCTGTTAGGTAGGCGCCCACCGCTTCATTGAGCGTCAACCCCGGGAACAGCGTTACCAACAGCGCAGTCCCTGGCGCCGACCAGGCGGTCACCACCGGCACTTTTAACCATAGGCTTAAAAAGATACCCGAGATAGCTGCGCCGATAGAGATAGCCCATACCCAGGACGTCATCATGGCACTGGATATTTCGGCACTCTGAGCCGCTTGGAAAAAAATGGCCAAGGGCCCAGAGTAAGAGACCAGTACCGCTACAAAGCCAGCAGTGATGGCTGGAGTCGACAAATCCTTTTGCAATTGCTTATGAAATTGCATGCAACACACTTCCCCGTGTCAGTATTTAACGAGCAACCAACGGCCCCGGCAAGCATCTGCTTGCTGGGGCCGTATCAAGCAACGCCGAGGTGAGTTTCAAGGCGAGAGGTCAGCTGCTCCACGAGTAAAAATGACGTCAAAGTCTTTGGTTTCGACGATTGCCGAAACAACTACACCCAACACCAACGCCCAAAACGTGGCGCCAATGCCAAGAATCTGAATACCAGAAGCGGCGATCAGAAAGGCGAACAACGCGCCTATTTCATGCTTTCTGCCAGAAAAGGCGATGGCCATCGAGGAAGTAATCACCCGCATTAGCGCCAATCCCGCAATAATGGCGATGAAATAGCGCGGCGTAGCCTCCAGTAAGCTGACCACGTAACCGTAGAATGGCGCGGCAATTACGAAAATAGCTCCTGCTATCACGGCAGCAACCCAACGTTTATCGGGGGCTCCCGCTTCTGGAGAAGCGCATACGCCGGTCATGGGCGCCGCAATGCAGGTGCTATGCAGATTAAAGAATGACGACACCATGGTACCTAAGCCCCCTACAGCGGTAATCGCATTCGCTGGCGCATCTTTATAGCCCATCCCCTTTATCAAACCGACTCCCGCTGGGGTCTCCATTCCAATCAGGATGATAGCAAGTGGTAAACCATACGTTAGGAAAGCTTCCAGCGTAAACGCTGGTATGATGAACTCAGGGAATCGAATAGTGGCGTCGATGCCGGATAAATCAACGCCTGTCACAGTTAGATAGACAAGACCAGCCACCATCGAAATGATCAATGGCGGAATCTTGCGAAAGAGCCGAGAAGAGATAAAGAACGCCAGTATCATGATCGACGCTGGTACAATGGCACTTTCAAGTGGCTTGACCATATTGAGACCGAAACTAAGCAGCATTCCACCCACCATGCCCATCACTATCGGCATCGGTATCAAGCGCATGACGATCCCCATTATCCCCGTCACACCGGCAACCAGCGTGATAGCCCCAGCAATAAAGCTAGCGCCCAAGGCAGCTTCCAAGCCGATTACCGGAATAACTGCGGCAAACATCAATGCCCCGGGAATGGAGTTAGCCATGGGCAGCGGCAAACGGTAGTAAGCGGGCATGAAAAGCCCAAACAGGCCATTGATCATCAAGTAGCTGATAACCCAGATCATGATGAAGGAGGGGTCGAGGCCGGCCGATGTGCCCGCACTGATGTGAACGACGCCGACGCCGAGCCCTAATATACCCGCTACCAACCCCGTACTGGCATTGTCGGCATTGAGATCGCGCAGAAAATCACGGGGCGCATGTCTTAAGCTGACACCCTTCTCGATATGTTTCACGGTGTGCTCCAGGGGATTATTGTGCTTAGAGTTATTGTTAACACTTACTACAGATTTATTTTTAATCGACTCGTTAGCCGAGGTCACCGCCTGCGACAGGAAGCACGCTGCCGGTGATATAACTGGCCTCATCGGACGCAAGGAATAGAATAGGAGCGACCATTTCATCCAGCGTGCCATAACGTCCCATTAAGCAGCTCTGCTTCGTCTGATCAATATGGGCTTGAAACCATTCTTTTTCCGTCTCGTTCGTTGGCTCTGGCGTTCCACGCGAAATACGCCTTGGCGGTGCTTCCGTGCCACCGGGTGCCGTTGCAACAATACGAATACCGTACTCGGCATACTCAAATGCTAGCGACGCGGTTAATGCATTAATACCGCCCTTCGCTGTCGAATAAGGGATACGATGAATACCCCGGGTTGCCGCTGAAGAAACATTGACGATCACACCTTGCCCTTGAGCTACCATGGCTGGCAGCACTGCTCGACAGCACCAAAGCGAGGGCATCAGCGAGCGGTTGATCTCCGCCGTAATCTGCGTTTCGGTAAACTCGGTAAATGGCTTGAAGTTAATCGCTCCGCCTACGTTGTTAACCAGAATATCGATACGGCCAAAGTGAGCGAGCGCCGTATGCATCGCTTGCTCAGCGCCTCGCCACGTTTCCAAGTCAGCCTGTACCGCAATCGCTTCGCTTCCTTGCTTACTAATTTCAGCGACAACTTCGTGGATAGCGTCAGCGCGATCTATCAGTACCAAACGCGCACCTTCAGCGGCTGCGCGCTCGGCAACTCGTAGCCCAATCCCTTGAGCAGCCCCGGTGATCACCATTATTCGATCTTGAAAACGTGCACTCGCGAAACGTTGATTACTCATGCGCTCTCTCCCACTTGGTTAGGAGTGAACTTCTCATAGTGAAAGCTTTGCGGTTCAATGCCTTCTGCGTCGAAGTGCTTTAGAACGGCGTCTACCATCGGGGGCGGGCCACACAAGTAAATGTCGACATCGCCGTCATGCATTACGCTGGCATCCATATGGTGCGTCACATACCCTTTACGTGGATGCTCGCTGGCTTCGTCGACGACGACGGTGGCGTAACTGAAGTTTGGTAACTTCTCAGCGAAAGCATCTAACGCGTCGGTTTTGACCAAATGATCATCTTTATTGGCACCGTAAATCATATGGATCGGCGCATCACAGCCCTTCTCGACCATCTGCTCAAGCATGGAAAGGAATGGCGCTAATCCCGTGCCGCCCGCCAACATAAGGACAGGACGTGTCACTTCGCGTAGATAGAAGCTGCCCAGCGGACCAGTGAGCGTAAGCTTGTCGCCCACCGCGGCGCGTTCAGTCAAATAGCCACTCATTACCCCATTGGGAATATTACGAATTAAGAAAGTGGCACGCTTATGACCGGGCTGCGAGCTAAATGAATAGGAGCGGTGTACTTCAGTACCGGGAACATCAATATGAATGTATTGGCCAGGTAAAAAAGCGAGGCCTCCTTCATCACCCAGATCGACCACCAGTTCAATACTGTCTTCGGAGAGCTGTTCAACCGCTGCTATCGTGCCTTCGAGCTTGCCTACTTGTGTTTTACACAGCGTGGAGGCCACTGGCACTTGGATCACACAATCCGAAGAAGGCACCATTTGGCAAGTAAGTATCTGCCCCTCAGCGGCCTCCTCATCGGAAAGCGCTTCCTCCAGGTACTCATCACCCATATCAAATTGGCCCTGCTCGCAGTGACCCTTACAGGTGCCACACACGCCGTCTGAGCAATCCATGGGTAGGTTAACTTTTTGCCGGTAAGCGGCATCAAGAACGGTTTCCCCTTCTTTACAGCCGATGAAGCGAGTCACTCCGTCTTCAAAGTTGAGGGCGATGGTATAGCTCATGATTAACTCTCCTCTACCATCGGGTCAGACGTGATAAACGTCGATAACCTGATGGATATAGTCGTTATTAAGCTGCACGACTTTTCTTGTGATCAACGGCATCTCACCCGACACGTCCAGCGTATAAAACGAGCTGCCGAAAAAGCTGTCGGTCTTCTTGTAACGGTGGCTTAGCGTGTGCCAGTTGAAACGCAACTCCACCGTGTCGTCGTCCTGAGACAAAAGCTCAATATTCGTAACCTGATGGGTGGTGCGCGGTTCCGGCATACTCGCTCCGCTGCGTTCGGTTTTGATTCGGTAAACACGATCTTCCAACCCTTCGCGGTTGGGATAGTAAATCAACGAAATTTCACTGTGCGGATCGCGGGTCAACTGATCGTCGTCATCCCAGGCGGGCATCCAGTACTCGGCATCTTTGCGGTAAAGCGCGAGCCATTCGTCCCATTCCCGATCGTCCAGCAGTCGCGCTTCGCGGTACAGGAAGGCTTGGAGTTCGTGATAGCTAATGCTCATGGTCTTTTCCCTCTCTTCACAGACACTCAGGCGGATGCGGTGGCGATAAACTGGCTACGCTCTTTATCGATGGCGCGCAGCATCTCGTGGACCCAGTGCTTGTGGTGCAGCACGTAGAGCCCTTCGTCTTCCGGGGAGGCCCCGCTGAGTAGCGGTTTCATGCCAATCGCCTGGGCGTTTTCATCAGCGCCTTCGATCCACTGCTGAGCACCGCGAGAGAGGTCATTCCATTCCGCCAAGGCGCCGTCGTAGCCCTCCTGACAGGCGCGGAATTCTTCAAGGTCATCTGGGGTGCCCATACCGGAAACGTTGAAAAAGTCTTCGTATTGGCGAATACGCAACCGGCGGTCCTCCGCCGACTCCCCCTTGGGGGCGAAGCAGTAGATCGTGACTTCGCTCTTGTCCACGGAGAGAGGACGAATCACGCGAATCTGCGTGGAGAACTGGTCCATCAGATAAGCGTTCGGATAAAGGCAGAGGTTGCGCGTCTGGTTGACGATTGAGTCGGCACGAGCCTCGCCAAACTGCTCCTTGATCCAGTCCTTACTCTGATAGACCGGACGAACATCCGGGTTAAGCAGCTGCGTCCAGAGCATCATGTGACCGTTTTCGTAGGAGTAGAAACCGCCCTTGCTCTTCGACCAGCCGTCGGCATCGACCGACTTGGTGCCACCGGCGTCGTAATTGCGTCGCTCCATAGTCGAGGCGTAGTTCCAGTGCACAGAGCTTACGTGGTAGCCGTCGGCGCCGTTCTCGGCACCCAGCTTCCAGTTACCGTTAAAGGTATAGGAAGACGTGCCGCGCAAAATCTCGAGGCCTTCCGGGGCCTGGTCGACAATGTTGTCGATTACCTTGGTGGTTTCGCCCAGATGCTCGTCAAGCGGCATAACATCGTCGCTTAAGCTGCCGAACAAAAAGCCCTTGTAGTTCTCGAAACGCGGCAGGCGCTTGAGGTTGTGAGATCCATCCTGCTTGAAGTTCTCCGGATAGGCGCCAGTTTTCTCGTTCTTGGCCTTGAGCAGTTGGCCATCGTTCTTAAACGTCCAGCCGTGGAAGGGGCAAGTAAACGTGCCCTTGTTGCCACGCTTGCGGCGGCACAGGGTCGCGCCGCGGTGGGCACAGGCGTTGATCAGGCCATGCAGCTCGCCCTGCTTGTCGCGGGTAATGATTACCGGCTGGCGGCCCATAGTGACGGTCATGTAGTCACCTGGCTCGGCGACCTGACTTTCGTGGGCCAGAAACAGCCAGTTGCCTTCGAAAACGTGCTTTATTTCAAGTTCGAAAAAATCGGGGTCGGTAAACATGCTGCGGTGGCAGCGGAACCGGCCGTTGGCCGGGTCATCTTGAACGGCATTGCGAACACGGGCTTCAAGTTGATCAAGCTTCACGGTCATGATCGCGCTCCTCGGGGTTATTATGATGTGCTGTTGAACTTGAGAACGACAGGTTTCAGGGGAGTCTGCCGTTCTCATGGGGTGGACAGTCAGGTGCTGTGCCGAGGGACTTATACCTTGGCAGTACCCGCCAGTTGACTGGCCAGGTCTTGCTCGTCCTCTTTGGCACGGGGCCGAGCGTGGCGTGCCTGAAGCTCCGGGGCAGAGACTTGTGTCAGCTCAACATCGAATACTACTTGGGAGAATGGACCGCTCAGGTCCCGCTGGGCGATTTCAGCCGGGTCGTCGATGCGCTCGGCGGGGATCACCAACTCTTCTCGAGTGGCGAAGGCGAAGTCATCAAACGTGTAGGGGTCGCCCGCCAAGTTGATCTGGGTGGTCAGGTGCTGATGGCCCGGGGCGGAAACGAAGTAGTGGATATGGGCCGGGCGCTCGCCATGACGGCCAAGCGACTTGAGTACCACATCGGTGGGCGCGCCTTCGGGAACGCCGTAACCGGAGGGAATGACGCTATGAGCGGTATAACGACCGTCACTATCGGTGTAGATCGTGCGGCGCAGGTTATACTCGGACTGCGACGGGTCAAAGAAAGAGTAGCCGCCCTTGTCGTTGGCGTGCCATATCTCAACCTTGGCCCCGGCAATCGGGGTGCCATCCACGTCCCGAACCTGGCCGGTCAGCCACATGGTCTCGCCTTCGGTGGTTTCGTCGGCCATACGCGCAAACCCTTCAGCTTCCGGGGCACCGGCCACGTACAGCGGGCCTTCGATGGTACGCGGCGTGCCGCCGGTGCGCTGGGCCTCGGCATCGATGGCATCGTGACGCATATCAAGGAAGTGATCGAACCCAAGGCCCGGCGAGAGTAGGCCGAACTGGGTCTGGCTACCCAGCGCGTTGAGCAGATTAACCGCCGCCCAGTACTCTTCTTCGGTGACATCGAAGTCATCGATCAACTTGAAAAGATCGCCCACCAGGCGATGGACAATCTGCTTGGCACGGCCATTGCCGCCAGCCTGGTCGAGCCCGGCGACCGTGTTAATGAAGTCTTGTACTTCTGGCGTGTCGAAGATTTTCACAGTCATTATATAATCCTCAGATTTTTATAAGATATTGTTCTATTAGTAATAAGCTGACGTGGTGCGTATTTGTTTAACTATCATCTTCGCGAATGGAGGAGGGATGGCGGCACAAGGGCTTGACGCTGATCTCCATATACGGAAATAGTGGGAGATTGCTAACGAGCTCTTGTAACTCAGCATTATCTTTAACGTCGAAAATACTGACATTGGAGTAGCTGCCCGCTACCCGCCATAAGTGACGCCACTTGCCCTGACGCTGTAGTTCTTGCGAATACTCTTTTTCGGTTGACTTGATCCTGGCCGCCTGCTCAGCCGGCATATCGGGCGGTAGTTTGACGGTCATTTCTACTTGAAAAAGCATGCCTATCTCCTTTCTAAATCACGTGTACGCTTAGTGATGGCAACTTGAACACAAGGGTTATTTACGGGCGTAATGGGCCAATTTATCTTCGTCCAGCGTCATTCCCAGACCCGGCCCTTTAGGCACCTCGACACCGAACTCGGTGTAATTGAGAGGCTCGACGACGATGTCGTCTTTTTGCAAAAGCGGGCCAAACATCTCGGTGCCCCAAGCCATTTCTGGGAGGATGGACCAGGCGTGAAGTGATGCGGCTGTGCCGATAGTGCCTTCCAGAAGCGTACCGCCGTATAAACCTATACCGGCGGCCTGAGCGACGTGGGCCAGCTCTAAGGCGCCATAAATGCCGCCAGCCTTGGCCAGTTTGATAGCATAGGCACCGCTGAAGCCGCGACAGATAAGGCCCAGCCCGTCGCGCGCATCCTGCACTGCTTCGTCTGCCAGCATAGGAACGTTAAAGCGGTTGGCTAACCGCACTAAACCGGCGTGTTCCCGTGCAGGGATAGGTTGCTCAATCAGATCAATGCCAGCATCTTGAAGCGCCTGGATACCACGCACCGCCACGGACTCATCCCAAGCCTGATTGACGTCGACACGTACACTGGCACGATCGCCTAACGCCTCTTTAATCGCCGCCACATGACGGACATCCTGGTCGACAGGGTTAGCACCTATCTTCAACTTGAAATCACAGTGGCGGCGTTGCTCCAGGCGTAGTAGCGCTTCATCGATATCCTTGGCGGTATCGCCACTAGCCAGCGTCCATAACACGGGGAGATGCGCTTGCTGATGGCCGCCGAGAAGTTCGCTGATGCTCAGGTCCAAGCGCTTCCCCTGCGCATCCAGCAGCGCCGTTTCGAGTGCCGACTTGGCAATCATATTGCCGCGGGCATGCCGATTGAGCCGTGTACGCAGGGAGTGGATGTTAGTAGAAGGCTGACCAATCAGCAGAGGTGCTAGATAAGTATCGATATTGCGTTTGATACTTTCTGGACTCTCTGGGCCATAGGCCAGGCCACCGATAGTAGTGCCCTCTCCGAGCCCTTCGATACCATCAGAGTGGCGCATACGCACGATGACCATGGTCTGGCAGGCCATGGTTGCCATGGAGAGTTTGTGGGGACGAATAGTCGGTAGATCGACTAGCAGCGTCTCGATATGTTGGATGACGGTTGACATGGCAACTCCGGCGTAAGGCAATCATTTCACTGAATATCAGTTTGATTGGCGCTGTCAGCCGGAACCAATATTGTTTAAGTGCTTTGCCATACCAAGGAGGTATTACCAGGGAGTAATTAGCTCGGCAGTTTTAGCATTCCGACGCCATTATTGATTCACTCTCGTCACTGCCAAAGCCTGTCGGAATCCATTGTTTTTTGTTAATTATCAATTACTTGAGAAAACACCCGACAACTAAGCAACTCATTCCCAAGAATTGGATGGCGTAGCGTACGGGAAATAGCTGTTTTCTTGCACAAGCAGCTCCTGCTACTTGCTATATAAGGTATCTACGAACTTGAAAACCTATGCCTTACTGTGGCTTGTAGCGGTAACCTTCTTTCTTCAAAGTACACTGAGTTATGAATCTTTTGCGACAAAAGAATAAGCCGCTACTGCCGAATCAGCGTCATTTCACGGCTTACTTGGTAGTAACGTTAGGGAGCTAAGGCTAATTTATGTCTTGCTGCCACCACATCATCATAGGGGTCATGGTCCCAAAGCCACTCGAAACGGGTTTCCAGATTTTCGATCAGCCTGGTTTCATCGGCGCTACTACCAACACCGGCATATTCGTAGATATCCCCGGCTTCATGGGATGTTCGCTGTGCCTTGCAGGTGCGGTCATAGCGCACTTGCTCAAAGGCAGACAGCACATCACTCACATTATGGCGATCACAACTAGCATCTGTCAGCAGGCTGGCTAGCACATAAGCATCTTCAAGTGCCAGGCCGGCTCCAGCCCCTTGGTGCGGCACTAGCGCATGAGCAGCGTCGCCAACGATTAACACGCGATCCCGATGGTAACGGGTTAACTCAGGTAACTCATGTAATGCCCACCGCATTGGTTCTGGAATACATTCCAGGATAGCCTGGCAAGCAGGACCCCAATCTTTAAACACCCCCAGCATTTCTTTGTGAGTTACGGCTTGTACCCACTCTTCACCTTCGGGTAGCTTGGGATTTGTTGTCGAACGATCAGTAATAAAGGCGACAACATTAACCAATTGCGACTGTTTAACTGGGAACGTCAAGATGTGACGATCTTTACCAAGATACATTTGAGGTACTAGTGCTAAACGCTTCTTGCTGCCGTGAGCCTCTAAGGTAGTCTCTAGTTCACTTGTCGGGATCATGCCACGGTAGGCGTAAGTACCACTCCAAAGCGGCGTAATCTCGCCGTACTGCTCTGGGGGTAAAACGTGCTGACGCACTGCTGATTTAATCCCGTCAAAGCCTATAATCACGTCGCCGGTGAAGTGCGTACCGTCACTGAAGTAAGCCGTTGCACTCTTGGCATCCTGCTGCACCTCGATACAGCGCTTGCCGAAGTGAGCGATGCCGTCTGGAAGGTTGGCAACAATGGCATCCAGAAAATCAGCACGGTGCACCGAGGATTGACCAACGCCTGGTGCTAAGCTGGCAGTTAAATAAGTGTCATCACTGCCACGCCGCCATTCAAACCACACATCTTCAAAGGGCGCGGGTGAAGAATCGGCAATACGTTGATAAGAGGCTTCCAATCCCAGCCGTTGAATAGCTTTCACAGCATTAGGGCCAAAGGAAACTCCAGCACCAATCTCAGAGAACTGGGGGGCTGATTCAAAAAGCTGAACATCAAGCTGGCTATCGCGGGATAACGCAACCGCAAAGGCCACGCCACCGATGCCACCACCGATAATACCAATAGAAAGACGTTTTTGTTGCACCTGTGTGGCTTGCATATTGTCACTCCGGTCAGAGATTTATCGTTATCATGTTGAGCTTTATGCTCTTGCCCTAACGCTATCCGGATGAAACAGCAGCCACCACACAGCCCTCTTCATTCGAACTATAAGCGGTGCTAATAACATTACGAAACAATGAGTTGGAATCAGTTCATTTAAATTCAATAGACCAATGTCGAACAAATGACGAGGCATCGAGGGATGGTAAAACTTACGGATATCGACCTTAACCTACTGGTTGTTTTTGATCTTTTGTACCAGGAACAGAACACCCAACGGGTCGCTCTACGTTTAGGTATTACCCAACCTGCCGTGAGTCATGCGCTTAAGCGTTTAAGGCTTTTACTGCTGGACGAGCTCTTCGAGCGCACTTCTCAAGGGCTTCAGCCAACGCCGCGCGCCAGTCAGTTGCATCCCGGCATCGCCGATGCACTCGCAAGAGTGAACGATACCTTGAACATAAACGAGGTTTTCCATCCCGCGGTGAGCGAGCGCACCTTTAATATCAACATGACTGATATTGGCGAGATCGTCTTTCTGCCGCGCTTGCTTGAGCATCTTTCAAAAGCAGCGCCGGGCGTGTCACTGACAACCGTGCGCAGCCGCAATAGCGACCTGAAACAGGAGATGGAGGCGGGTCAGATCGACCTATCCGTTGGCCTTATTCCACAGCTTGGAGCTGGTTTTTATCAACAGCGGCTATTTGGGCAGCGCTATGTGTGCCTGATGCGCCAGGGCCACCCGTTGGCCACCGGCGAGTTTGATGTGGAGCGTTTTCGCACCGCTTCTCACGCCGTGATAGTGGCACAAGGTACCGGCCACGGCATCGTAGAAGAGCAGCTGGCACGTGCCAAAATCACGCGCCCCGTCAGGTTAACGTTGCCGCATTTTGCCGCCGTTCCTTATATCATCAGCAACAGCGACCTAATCGTCACGGTGACCGATAAATTGGCCGAAGCTACCTGCGAGCGTTTTGGGCTAACGATTCGAGAGCACCCGTTGGCGTTTCCCGAGATCCCGATCAACCTTTTCTGGCACCGCCGCTTTCACCAGGACCCTGGCAGTCGGTGGTTGCGTGGGCTGATGTTCACGATGTTTTCCGAGTAATTACAACGAAAAAGCGCCAAATTCATCCAAATATATCTCCTGCCATTTGGATGAAATTATCAAGCACGGGAGATGCGCTGCTCCTTCGCCACGCCAGCCAAAGTGGCATATCACAGGTTGTTAACTCTTCTAGCTCAATAAAACGGATGCCTGGCATGGGATGGCAGCGACTGGCAGCCGGGACAATCGCTATCCCCAATCCTGCCGAGACCATACTGAGGATGGTAATGTTATCCGCGCCATACTGCACCACGCGAGGCTCAAAGTTTAGCCGTGCAAAGTGCATGATCACACGATCATAATAGACCGGAGAAATACTGCGGTACCCCCATACAAACTCAGCCTCAGCAAGGTCCGCAAGTTTTGTCGGAGGCAATCGTGCCCAAGACGAAGAGGTGGGTACGGCGAGTATTAGGTGATCTTGCTGAAGTAGACGTGCGTCGATGCCCGACGGAGCATGCTCATCGTGATAGATAATACCGACATCAAGACTACCCTGTTGCAGCTTTTCTAACTGAGGGCCGGAAAGCAATGGCAAGACATCCAGCGCCACATGGGGATAGCGGCTACGATAGTCGCCCATGAGTTTAGCCACTTCGGTTACCCACAAATGCGTCACGGTTATACCAAGGCTAAGTTTTCCTGTTTGCCCACTGCCCAGTGCTAACAAGCGCGCCTTGATATTCGCACGCTCGTCTAACATGCGTGTAGCATCGTCGTAAAGCGCACGCCCCGCCACTGTCAATCGGATCCCGCGAGCGTGGCGATCCAGAAGTGGTGTACCAACCTGTTCTTCTAACAGGCGCATCTGCCGTGTCAACGCAGGCTGTGCAACGTGTACCTTGCGGCTAGCCCCAGAAATCGATCCGCTCTCCACCACGGCAATAAAATACTCCAGTTGACGAAACTCCATGGTTTGACAACACCTCGTATACGCCCGTGAACCACAAGTAAAAGCAGCTTAGTTACCAACACTTTAAACCATACCGCCCACCCATACCTAAATGATATATCTAACATCTAAAAGATATATTTTTGATATCCCAATGCTTGTTTCATAGTGAATAAACAATCCATAACAAGACTCGCTATGACGAGCAGGAAACCCGATGAACAAGACATACCACTTTCTAACAGGGCTGCACTTTGCGGTGTGCACCCTGGCAATGATCTGGCCCGGCGCACTGATCGCCAATCGTATCGAACCCACCGTACTCGGACTGCCCTTTCTATTTTTCTGGTACATCCTCTGGATGCTGATTCTATTTGTCGGCATGTGGGTAGCCTTTGTGATTCGCCACGGAGGTGATCGCCATGAATGATTCAATCATTGTCGTCGGCATCACCCTGACCTATCTCGCTCTGGTGCTATGGGTGGGACTCCGCGCTCGCGGTCAGAAAAATTCAAGTCTAGAGGGCTATGTAGCAGGTGGACGCCATGTTGGCGTGGTGATTTTGTTCTTCATCCTCGGCGCTGAAATATTCTCCGCCTTTGCCTTCTTGGGCGCGCCGGGCTGGAGCTATCAGCATGGTGCACCAGCCTTCTATATTCTCGCTTACCTGTCGCTGATGCCCATCACCATTTGGGCCATGGGGCCACGAGTGGCCAAGCTAGGCCGAGAACGGGGCTATCTCACCCAAGGCGACATGATTGCCGATCACTACCAAAGCAAAACGCTGGGTATGCTGGCTGGCGTGATCGGTGTGCTAGCGCTAGTACCCTATCTTACGATTCAGATTGCCGGTGCAGGCCTGTTGTTTCAGGCGGCTACTGATGGCCTGATTCCCTTCTGGCTGGGGGCATTGCTAGCCTTCCTGGTAGTTGCCGCCTACGTCTTCTGTAGTGGTCTGAACGGCATCGGGTGGACCAACCTACTCCAAGGAATCATGATGATAGTCATCGCTTGGTTCCTGGGCCTCTCCATCTCTGAGCGCCTCTACGGCGGCGTGGGCGAAATGTTCCACCAGATCCAGTTAACCATGCCTGAATACCTGACCATGCCTGGGGCCACTGGTATGAACTGGGGCTATTTCAGTACTGCGGTGCTGGTCAGTGCTTTCGGCGGTGCCATGTGGCCGCATCTGTTTATGAAGTTCTATTCGGCGGACAGCGGTAAGACGCTGCGTAAGGTTAGCGTCTTTTACCCGCTTTACGCCTATCTGTTGGTGCCGCTATTGTTTATCGGTTTTGCGGGCATTTTGACCTTCTCCGACTCTCCTTTAGAACGCTCCGATACGGTGCTCCTGCGCATGGTAATGGACGCGGCCAACTTCTCACCCTGGGTGGTCGGCTTGATGCTTTCTGGCGCGCTGGCCGCTGCCATGTCTACAGGCGCTAATCTAGCTCATACCGCTGCCGTAGTGTTGGTGCGTGATGTGGTTGGCCCCACCATGATGAAAGGGGCAAACGAGAAGGCGATCATCAGCGCAACACGCGGGAGCGTGCTCGGCTTGTCATTGATCGCCTACCTGTTTGCACTGGCCAACCCCTCGTCGCTGGTACTACTCCTACTCGGTGCCTATGGCTTAATTGTTCAACTCTTCCCGATGGTCATTGGCGCGCTGTTTATGCCACGCCTACGCCGCGCTAGCGTCATGGCGGGCGCCCTATTCGGCAGCCTGGCCTACTTGCTGATGGAATTCGCCTGGAACTCTCCACTTGGCTGGCACGCTGGCATCTGGGCGATGCTGATCAACGTCGGCACTGTGGCTGTCTGGCAGTGGTTGGTTAACCCCACCCTTGCGGCCCCTACGTCAACATCTCCCCATTGAATGCCTGGAGAAATACATGGCTACCCAAACAGAATGTTTCAATTTAAAAGATGCTATCAGCAAACAGGCCGAGGCAACGTTCGTAGATATCCAAACGCTATATCGCGAGTTGCATCGAATGCCAGAGCTTCCCTTCCAGGAGTATAAAACCAGTGCGCGTCTCGCCGACGCTTTGGAAAGCCTCGACTATGAAGTAACACGCGGCGTAGGCGGCACGGGCGTCGTCGCTCTAATGCATAACGGAAGCGGCCGTACGGTCATGCTGCGTGGCGATATGGATGCCCTCCCCATCAAGGAAGAGACTGGACTCGATTTTGCCAGTAACGAAACCACTACTACGTCAGATGGTAATGAAATACCACTGATGCACGCTTGCGGGCATGACCTACACAGCAGCTGTATTGTAGGAACAGCTGCTGTGATGGCAGCGCTAAAAAAACACTGGTCCGGCACGTTGATGCTCATCTGTCAGCCTGCAGAAGAGATTTTTGGCGGTGCCAAAGCGATGTTAAATGATGGCCTCTACGAACGCTTCCCACGCCCAGACATCATTTTAGGTCAACACAATATGCCAGCATTAGCAGGAAGTGTTGGGCATATTTCTGGCAGCGCCATGGCCGCATGTACTAATTTGGCGGTGACTATTCATGGCGCTGGGGGCCACGGGTCTATGCCTGCACAAACGGTAGATCCGGTCGTGATCGCAGCGCATGTGGTCACCCGGCTACAGAGCATCGTTTCCCGGGAAGTACCACCGGAAGAAACCGTGGTGGTCACCGTAGGAAAGCTCCACGCGGGCACCCAAGCTAATATTATCCCCCACTCCGCCGAACTTGAGATTAATATCCGTAGCTTTGATGATGTGCTGCATAGCCAAGTAGTGGCATCTATTAAGCGTATTATCCGCGCAGAATGCGAAGCGGGCCGCTCGCCCAAACTGCCAGAATTCCGAATACTCAACGAGACTATCGCTCTGCACAACGATCCGATGGCGGTAGAGCATGTTCGCCATGCCCACACTGAATATTTTGGCGATGCCAACCTTTTCGCCATGCCACGCCTTAATGCCAGCGAGGATTTCCCGCTGCTTGGCAACGCCGAAGCCAGCGGTTTTGGTGGCAAAGATATCCCCTACGTCTATTGGTTTATTGGCGCCACGCCCGCTGATCGCTGGGCAAAAACCTTAGGAACGAGCGTGTCGCAGAAAATGCGCCACCTTGAAATGCCTCATTCACCTTACTACTTTCCGGGTAATGACGTGACGTTGCGAACCGGTATTGAGGCAATGGCAACCGGCGCTCTCGCCTATTTAGCCTAGTGTCACTGCAACCTTAACGGCCACGGTCTACCAGCACAGCCGTTAAGGTTTTGGCTTGGCCCACGCCGCGCGGGTGCTGTGGGCAGCCGTTTTATTGGTAATCTTCCAAGTACCGTCGATCTTCACCAGGGCAATAACATCGACCCAAGAGTCTGCAAGATTGTCGCTGTTATCAAAACCCAGTAGCACGCTGGCCACGTCCCCGGCTTGGGTGACTGCAATAAAACGGCTTGTGACCTTTCGGTAGCTATTTGCCCAGCGTTCAAAACGAGCGCTGACCAAATCAGTCGCTAGAATGCCTTCAGCATCCACAGCAAATATCCACGCATCCTTATGAAAGGCCTCCTGCAATTTTTCCATACCGCCTTGAAAGCCATCAACATATAGCTGCACGACGTGTTTAATTACATCAATCTCGAAGGCATTACCTACTGTAGTAGCGTTATTCATGTTTGAACTCCTGCAAATAATTTAGCGTTTTTTATAACTTTTATAGCCTTGGCATCTCGCGGGCCTGTTGCCAGCTAGCTATTGGGCGCTGGTACTGGGCGCATAGCACAACCGTACGGTCGACCAACGCCGCATTGGAAGGGCCAGCGTATTTTCCCAGGGAGTTTACTAACGCAATAATAGAGACGCCGATAGGCGCCCTAATAACCGCCGTAGCCGTGTTACTGACCCGCATGGTGATGAACCAGCTGGCAAACATTAGCCCGAAAACGATTTGAGCGGGTCTAGTGTCGACGGTGAGAACCGTTAACAATGCAAAGCTCACCCACGCCAAGCGCTTAATCGTCTGCTGAAAGGGTGTATTCAAGCTGTTGGCGTTAGCGGTTGAACGCGCCATATACTCCTTGCACTGCACCTACTGGCGAGTTTCCAAGCCAGTGACGCAAGTCTCGCCGTGGTTCGCCACGTCGCCCAGATCAGTTGCCAGTACGCCAAGCAGCTTCTCGGCGATTAGCTGAGGCGCTTCTACTGAAGGCACATGACCTACGCCGTCAAAGATCTTAAGCGATGCGCCGTCAAGCTCGGCAGACAAGGCTTCCAGTGTCGCCGGCGGCGTGGCCAGATCTTCACTGCCGCCAAGTAGCTGCACCTTGACGTTCTTGTTGGAGAGCTTGCCGGTAAACGTCTCGCGGCCGAGCATTTCACACAGCTGAGCGTAGGATTCATCGTCGCCGCGGCCCATCTGAATGCACCAGCCCGCTTTCAGCGCGGGGCTTGCTTCAAAGGCCGTGGGCGCAAACCAGCGCGGCACAATCTCTTGTGACATCGCCGCGAGACCTTCCTGACGCACGCGACCCGCGCGAGTGTTCCAGAGCTCTGAGTTGCCGATAACCGCGCCGGTATTGGTGAGCGTGGCAGAGAGCAAACGGTCGCTGTGCTCAGCGATCAGCTGTTGACCGATGACACCACCAATGGAAGTACCGACAAAGTGAAAGCGCGCAGCGCCTGAAAGCTCTGCCAGCGCCAAGGCCTCGGCGGCCAGATCCGCGGGCGTAACCTGTGCGCCACTGACCGCCTGACTAGCCCCGTGACCAGGCAGGTCCCAAGTCAGCACGCGATAGCGTGGCAAGAGTACCGGGATGATGTCATCCCACACGGCCTGGCTCATGCCCAAGGGGTGCGCCAGCACTACCAAGGGGTTAGCTTCTATGCCGAGCAGCCGATAGGCCACGCTGCGGCCATTGATGGTATGAAATGCCATGGCGACCTCCGTTAAACGCGTTCGATCAGTGTGGCGATGCCTTGGCCAACACCCACACACATGGTGCATAGCGCGTAGCGCTTGCCGCTGTTTTGCAGCTCATGGGCGGCGGTGAGCAGCAACCGTGCGCCGGACATGCCCAGCGGGTGACCTAAAGCAATCGCTCCACCGTTAGGGTTTACCCGAGGGTCATCATCGTCCAGGCCAAGGTCACGCATGCAAGCCAGCGCCTGAGCAGCAAAGGCTTCGTTAAATTCAAATACATCAATCTCATCTAGCGAGATACCGGTGCGCTTAAGCAGTTTCTGTACTGCCGGTACCGGGCCATAGCCCATGATGCGCGGTTCAACGCCAGCCGTTGCCATCCCGATGATTTTTGCCATCGGTGTCAAGCCGTACTGCTTAACTGCGGATTCGCTTGCCACTAGCATGGCAGCCGCGCCGTCGTTGACGCCGGAGGCGTTGCCTGCTGTGACGCTACCGCCATCACGGAAGGGCGTCGGCAAGGCCGCGAGTTTCTCCAGCGTGGTTTCCCGCAGATGCTCATCGGTATCAAATACCAACGGCTCCTGCTTACGGCGAGGAATCTCGATGGCGGTAATCTCTTGAGCAAAACGCCCAGCCTTTTGGGCGGCGGCCGCTTTCTGCTGGGAGCGCAATGCAAAAGCGTCCTGATCTTCCCGGGAAATCTTGAACTGCTCGGCGACGTTCTCCGCCGTTTCGGGCATGGAGTCCACCCCGTAGGCTTTCTTCATTAGCGGATTGATAAACCGCCAGCCGATGGTGGTGTCTTCGATTTTTTGCCCGCGGGCGAAGGCGCTGTCGGCTTTGCCCATCACGTAAGGCGCGCGCGACATGGATTCCACGCCGCCGGCCAGCGCCAGCTCCATCTCACCGGCTTTAATCGCCCGAAACGCTGTACCTACCGCGTCCATTCCGGAGCCGCATAAGCGGTTCATGGTGGTGCCGGGGACCGAGGTGGGGATGCCTGCCAAGAGCGACGACATGCGCGCGACGTTGCGGTTATCCTCACCAGCCTGGTTGGCGCAACCCATAAACACTTCTTCGATCGCGGCAGGATCAAGATCCGGCGCGTCGGCCAGTACGGCCTTGAAGATCGTGGCGGCGAAATCATCCGGGCGCACACTTGCCAGCGTGCCGCCAAACCGGCCTACGGCGGTACGTCGTGGGTGACATAAATAAACGTTTGTCATAACCGACTCCTTATTCACCCGTGTGAGCGCGTTCGGTGCGGGCTTTCAGCTCGCGCAGGATCTCAAGTTCTTTCTCACTGGGCTCAGGAGTGCTCTCAAGCTGGTCGGCAAAACGTATCTCCCAGCCGGTCGCCTCCATCACGTCCTCGCGATTAACACCGGGGTGAAGCGATACCACGACAAGCTCTTTGGTGTCGGGGTCGGGCTTCATTACGCATAAATCGGTGATCACCCGGGTAGGGCCTTTACCGATATTAGGCACGTTATCGCGCCCTTTGCCGTCACGGCCAAAGCCTAGCGTGGTAACAAAATCGACATCTTTTACAAACGCCCGTTTGGAGTGCTTCAGGGTAATAAATACCTCACCCGCGTTGGTGGCAATTTCCGGCGCCCCACCGCCGCCCGGCAGGCGTACTTTAGGTGCTTTGTAATCGCCAATCAGCGTGGTGTTGAGGTTAGCAAAACGGTCAATTTGTGCGGTACCCAAAAAACCCACGTTCACTTTGCCGCCCTGTAGCCAGTAACGGAACATTTCCGGTACAGCCACGGTGGTGAGTGCTGATTCGCACAGCTCGCCGTCGCCGATGGAGAGCGGCAGAATGTCCGGCTTGGTTTGCAGCGTGCCGGATTCGTAAATCAAGACTACGTCTGGCGCATGGGTAAGGCGCGCCAGGTTGGCAGCTTCAGAAGGCAGGCCGATTCCCACAAAGCAGGTGGTGCCGTTTTCCAGCGCGCGTGCCGCCGTGACGGTCATCATTTCAGAAGAGGTATATTCCAGACTCATCAGACGTTCTCCCCTGCATGATTTTGAACACCCTTAAAGACGTTCTCATCGAGCCACTGAGTAAAAGTGTCACGATCGCGAGCGATGGCGTCCCACTCCTTGTAGAAACGGTTACTGCGACCGTAATAGCCGTGAGTGTAAGAGGGCAGCGCGCCTTTCTCGGCCACCGCAATGGCACTGATCGCCCAACCTGGAATCACGCAGGCATTGGGATGCGCCTTCAAGTCATCGACGATCTCTTCGACCGTGACGATGCTGTGTGTGGCGGCGAGTATGGCTTCCTTCTGTACGCCGACAATTCCTTCCACCAGCACGTTGCCCTGGCGGTCCGCACGCTGAGCGTGAACGATGGACACATCCGGGCGTACCGAAGGCACGGCGGCTAAGCGCTCACCAGTAAACGGGCACTCGATGAATTTGATCTGATCGTTCACGCTGGGCAGTTCGCTGCCGATGTAACCGCGGAAAACAGCCATCGGCAAACCCGCAGCCCCCGCTTCAAAGGCGCAGGCCATGGCCGCGTGACTGTGCTCAAGAATCTCAACCTTGTGCGGCCAGCCTTTCTCAACCGCATCACGTAGGCGGTGTAATGAGCCAACGCCTGGGTTGCCGCCCCAGGAGAAAATCACCTTTTTGGCGCAACCAGCGCCGATTAGCTGATCGTAGATGATGTCGGGAGTCATGCGGATCAGCGTCAGGTCACGCTTTTGCTGACGGATCACTTCGTGACCTGCAGCAAACGGGATGAGATGGGTAAAGCCTTCCATGGCCACGGTAGCGCCGTCTTGAACGTAGCGTGCTACCGCGTCATGTAAGCTGAGAAACTCGGCCATTATGGGTGCCTCTTAGCGGGTCGTTGGCATACTTGCTGGTGGCGATTAACACATTGTTCGCAAAGCGAACATGAATCCTCTATACGAACAAGTTACTGCCGAACGTGAATGGGGTCAAACCCCACCACGCATGCCTAACGCCCCATTACGACACCTGTCTATTTCATGAAATAAAATAAACATTTGTTTTTAAATGATATTATTTCGAATCCAACCATTTCTGGGCACGCTTCACCTGAGCCACACTACTACCAAGGTATAAAGCCGGATCGCAAGCTTTGCACAGCGATTCGTTATCAATAATTCCGTTTGTCTCAGGGTGCTCAGCCAGTACATCCATCAACACGTCGGCATAATCCCGGGATTCGCGACGCGAGGTTTCCGCTGCCGCAGCACTTACTGTTTTGGCATGATCTGCGCCTAGTGTCGGGGTCAATAGGCGTGCTACCGGCTCAGCCATGATGCCCCCCCAGTAGCCGCCAGTTTCTCGGCAGCGCCCGCTGCATGAGGGTGCGTCCGATCATGGGCGTATGGCTGTGCGTGTTCATGAGATTTATCGCTGCCGCGCGGCAGCGCAACAACAGGCTATCCAGCGCGGCCAGCCGCGGCTTGAGCAACAGCATCAACGCAGCGTCGCTCCTTGGTGCCAGTAACGCTTGAGATCGTTAGTGAGAAGCGCCCGGCTTTGCTTGACGAAAGGGATGGCGACGTTACCGCCGCTGGCGATGCCCTCAGCCATTTCAGCGATATTGAAAGAGACATTTTCCAACTGCATCTGCTGACTCGTGCCTTTGGGCACCGTGCCACTGGCTTCCTGAACTCGACACGTCCGCCATTCGAACTATGCGCTAAAGAACGAAGGATCTTTTTCAACCGTCATTCAGCAGCCGCTTTGACTCGCCATTGAATGCGTCTTGACTTTGGCAGGAAGCGGCCATGATGAATACTCTCAGTTATGACCAAGCGAAAGAGGCCGATATTTTCAGTTGCAAAAAAGTAAACTGTATCGCTGGCGTAACGCCAAGATGCGGTCAGATATGGTTCTTTTTGTGATTAGAGAGGCATTTTTCCTACAGCAAGCCTGATAACCCGCGTGAATGTTTAATAGATTTCTTGTTGCGCTTTAAACAACACCTAGCGAGCCTTTATGATCGCTTCAAGAGCCGCCTGATACCCATGGATCCCAAGCCCGGCGATCACCCCGTCGGCGCGCAGCGACACGTAGGAATGGTGACGAAAACTCTCGCGTTTGTGCACATTGGAGATATGCACTTCGATGACGGTGCCTTCGAACGCGTTTAGCGCATCGAGTATGGCAACCGATGTGTGCGTATAGGCTGCCGGGTTGATAATTATCGCTTGGCTGCCGTCCTGCCGGGCGGCGTGTATTGCATCAATCAGTGCGCCTTCATGGTTGCTTTGAAAACAGTTGATTTCCCACCCTGCTAACACTGCCGTCTCGCGCAGTTGTTTATTCACGTCATCCAGAGTTTCATGACCATAGATTTCGGGCTGCCGGGTGCCTAAAAGGTTGAGGTTCGGCCCGTGCAGTACCGTTACTTTTTGTTGGCCCATAAGTAGCTTTCCTAATGGCGAGTAAAGCAAATGTAAGGCGCACATGCGCCGTGGCAAAGACTAAGCGAATAATTGTTCGCCATTCGAACAACGTGTTACATTGGAATTTTGAAAATGCGTCCAAGCGGTGAATTATTCGTTATGAAAGACTCTTTACAAGAAGACACTCTCACACCTGATAGCCGTGACTTTGTTTCAGCGCTTGCCAGTGGCCTGGATGTAATCTTGGCGTTTGACGATACGCATTCGCGCATGACGTTAAGTGAGGTCGCCGCGCGAACCGACATGAACCGCGCCAAGGCGCGCCGCTTTCTACTGACACTGCATGCCTTGGGCTATGTTCGCAAACATCAGCGCTATTTCGAGCTGGCGCCCAAGGTCTTACAGCTAGGCTATTCATTTCTTTCTGCGAACAATTATCGTAGCGTTATCCAGCAGTACTTGGAAGATATTACCGCGCAAACTGGTGAGTCCTCATCGCTTGGCCAGCTTGAAGGTGACGATGTTATCTATATCGCACGCTCGGCCGCCCCCCACCGCTTGATGGCGATCTCCCTTTCCGTGGGTACACGTCTGCCGGCGGCTCACACCTCAATGGGTCACGTATTGCTTGCCCAGCTCTCTGAGCAGGCGCTGGAAAGCTACCTTGAGCGTATCGCGCTGAAGCGCTACACCGATAAAACCATTATCGACAAGGGCGCACTTAAAAAGCGGATTGAAATGGTGCGCGAACAGGGCTATGCCATCGCTGACCAGGAACTGGACTCGGGCCTGCGCTCATTGGCAGTACCTGCGTTTAATGCATCCGGCCAACTGCTTGGGGCAATCAACATCAGCACGAACGCAGCGCGCATTGATATGGATACACTACTGGTAGAGTACTTGCCGCTTCTACACGAAAAAGCGGCTCAGATACGCGCGTCTATTACGACGTGAACGAAGGAGTGATGATGGAAGGGATTGAATGATAAGCCACGCTTCGCTGAAGAACTCATGATGATGAATGCCCCATGACCCTCCCCCTCTACCTAGGCCTCCCCATGTGGGCCAACCAGGATTGGCAAGGCAGCCTGTATGCCCGCCACGCCAAGACAGATCTGCTCAGCGACTATGCCAGCGTATTCTCCAGCGTGGAAGGTAATACGACCTTTTATAGCGGTGCGCCAAAAGCAGAGACCGTTGCCGCTTGGGCTCGCCAGGCGCCTGCTCATTTTCGCTTCTGTTTTAAATTACCTGCCAGTATCACCCATGACCAGCGGCTTACCCATTTGGATGATGTCTGGTCCTTTTTAGCCGCACTTGAACCACTGCATGATCGTCTCGGCCCTACCATGGTCCAACTACCGCGAGATTTCGGGGCGGATGAGCTACCAAAGCTAGAGGCCTTACTGGCTGCCTGGCCCGCTCACTTACCATGCGCGGTTGAAGTTCGTCATCCTGTTTTTTTCCACAAAGGCGCAGCTGAAAAAGCGCTTAACCAATTGTTGATAACTTATTGTGCCAACCGTGTAATGCTGGATGTACGCCCTGTCTTTTCAACCCCTGCCGAGGGCCACGCGGGACTTGCGCACGCTCAGCAGGAAAAGCCGAAACTCCCGTTACACGTGCTTTCCACAGGTAATTTTCCGGTCATTCGCTTTATTGGCCATATTGACAAAACGATTAATACGCACTACTTCGCCCCTTGGAAAGCCCGCCTCCACCTGTGGATAAGTCAGGGGAAAACCCCTTTCTTATTTGTGCATACTGCTGATAATCACGAGTCTCCCGAGATGGCACGCCAGCTATACAATGCGCTTGGCGAACTTGCCGACCTACCCCCGCTTAGCGACTTTCCAGGTGAGGCACAAAACCTGTTGTTTTAAGCTAATATTAATTTAACCTAACTGGCACGGGGCCTCTTGATCGGATAAATTGCGCATACTCTTTGAAAAGCGCAGAGCCGTCTGTGCTTTTCGAACATGCGTAAATGGGGCGCATAGCGGCTTATTACAATTCAACCAACAGTAGGTGATGTATGGCAAAACTTGCACATGCACAATGGTCATCGCGTATGGGCTTTGTGCTTGCAGCTGCCGGTTCAGCGGTAGGCTTAGGGAATATCTGGCGCTTCTCATATATGACCGGTGAAAGCGGCGGCGCTGCTTTTGTTCTGGTCTATCTTGCATGCGTAACGCTGGTTGGCCTGCCCATTCTGGTAGCGGAATGGATGATTGGTCGCCGGGGCCAGAAAAACCCGATTAACACCATGTCCGACCTTGCCACGCGTCACGGACGCTCCAGGGCTTGGGCAACTATCGGTATTAGTGGCGTTCTGGCGGCCTTTTTAATTCTATCTTTTTATAGTGTTATCGGCGGCTGGTCACTCAATTACACGCTGGGGTCGGTGATCGGGACGTTTAACGGTCAGGATGCTGATGCCGTCGGGGCTATTTTTGGCGACCTGCTGGGCAGCCCTACAACGCTTCTACTTTGGCACACCGCGTTCATGGTGCTGGTCATTGGTATCGTGGCGCGTGGTGTGACCAAGGGGCTTGAAGCCGCTTCACGACTTCTGATGCCTGCGCTGGTCGTGCTTCTTTTGATTCTGGTCGGCTATGGCGTAACAAGCGGCTCCTTCGGTGAAGCACTTGCGTTCATGTTCAGCCCTGACTGGGGTGCACTCGACGGTGGTGTCGTACTAGCGGCGATGGGCCAAGCCTTCTTCACCCTATCATTGGGTATGGGCATCATGATGGCGTATGGCTCTTATCTGGGCGAAGACGTCAACCTGATTAGCACAGCGCGTACCGTTATCATCCTGGATACGGTCATTGCCCTGCTTGCAGGTCTTGCGATTTTCCCCATTGTGTTCGCCAACGGGCTAAGCGCAGGCGAAGGCCCAGGACTCATCTTCGTAACGCTACCTCTGGCCTTTGGCAACATGGCGGGCGGCACTATTCTCGGTTTGATGTTCTTCCTGCTGCTGACGTTTGCCGCCATTACGTCGGCTATCTCGCTGCTGGAACCGGTCGTTGAGACAATCGAAGAGCGCACGCCCTTGAGCCGGGTAGGATCGACACTGGCGAGCGGTATTGCGGTGTGGGTACTCGGTGTGGCGGCGCTGCTGTCATTTAATGTGTGGTCCGAGGTACTGTTATTCGGCCTCAACATTTTTGACTTCCTCGACACCTTCACCAGCAAGATTTTGCTGCCGCTGACGGGTCTGGGCGCGATTATCTTCTTCTCGCTCTGTTTGGACAAAGAAGAAGCGCGCAAGGAGCTGCGGTTAGATATCTACGATTTCACCTTGTGGAATCTACTCGCCAAGTACGTGGCGCCACTCGGTGTGATTATCGTATTCCTGACCGGCTTGATCTAGCGATGCCTACGCCCTGCCGCTTGGCAGGGCAGCACCATGTGGGTACTGCTTAAACACCGAGCTACATGCCGTTAGTGCAACTCGCTCTCTTGCCGTTCGTCATCGTCTGGCAGGGGGGCGATATCCCGGTATAACTTCTGAAACTCCCGATGCAGTTCAATCCCTCGGCGAGCCCGTAAATTGCGTTGTGCGGCGCTACGCTGGCGCTGAGCATGCTCATCCACTTCCATGCCCATAAAAATATCCAGCAACTCGCTTTTGACCGAGGTAATTCGTTCGACGTTTTTCATGATCGACGTGCCTCTAGGTGAATATGTCTTCGTCCACCTGCATCTGTGGCGACTGTTGAATGATGCAGTGCGACACTTCACTTCTTACTATACCTTACTTGACAGTATGATGACGAAACCTGGCGAAATGCGTTAACGCCTTTTAAACGAACGCCTAAACATCGTTTCGCTGCCCTTTTATGCCATCACTCAGGCATACTGTGGCAAATGCTGACAAATACAGCAAAGCGCGCAGTGCAAAACGCGCGCACTGGATAATCGAGGAGCTGAACGTGAGTCGCGCCCTGTTCGATGAGATGAGACGCCGCATGGAGCACTTTCGCCGCTCCGAACAAAAAGTGGCACGCTTTGTACTGCGTAATCCTGACGAGGTTATCCACATGCGGATCGTTGACCTCGCCACCGAAGCCAACGTTAGCGAGCCTACCGTGGTGCGCTTCTGTCGCGCCCTGGGCTGCAATGGCTTTCAGGATTTTAAACTGCAGTTAGCGCAAATGCTGGCGTCTGGCAGCCAATTCGCGCAGTTCTCAATGAACGATAGTGACTCCGTTGCTGAGTTCTCACACAGTATTTTTGACTCCACGGTCGGCACCCTGCTTTCGGTACGTGACCGGCTCGATAACGACGCACTGGGCCAAGCGGTTAATGCGCTGACGATGGCCAATCGGGTGGAGTTTTACGGCTTTGGCGCCTCAGGCGCTGTCGCGTTTGATGCACAGCACAAATTTTTCCGTTTACAGATATCTACATCGGCCTATGCGGACCCGCACATGCAGAACATGTCGGCGGTGACCCTTAAAGAGGGTGATGTGGTGGTGGCTATTTCTCAAACGGGCCGGACCAAAGCATTGGTCGCCAGCGTGCGCCTGGCCCGTGAAGCGGGCGCTACAGTGATTGGCCTGTGCCCCAGCGGTTCCCCCTTGGCAGAAGAGGTCAGCCTGCCACTGTATATTGATGTTCACGAAGATACCGAGATCTACACGCCGCTCAGCTCTCGCATCGCCCACCTGGTGTTGATTGATGTGCTCGCCGTGGGCGTTGCCAAAACCCGCGGCCCCAAGCTGGCTGAGCAGCTTAAATCGGTGAAGAAAAGCCTGAATACCCTGCGCTACCCTGAAGACAACTAAATCGTCGTACGCTAACGCCTGTATGCACAGACAGTTCACCTGCTGTGCTAAACTACCCGCCCCTTTTCGATCCGGCAGCGGCTTTTATGGACGACGTCACGGCGATACTCGATCAGCTCAACACAGCCCAGCGTGAGGCAGTCAGCGCTCCTCAGGGTAATCTTCTCGTGCTGGCCGGTGCAGGCTCCGGTAAAACTCGGGTACTTGTTCACCGAATTGCCTGGCTGATGCAGGCAGAGGGCCTGTCGCCCTATGCGCTACTGGCAGTCACCTTTACCAACAAGGCTGCCCGCGAGATGCGCACGCGTCTTGAAGCCCTGCAGGGAATCTCCTTGCGCCATGTTTGGGTAGGCACGTTCCACTCTATTGCTCACCGCTTGCTTCGAACCCATTGGCAAGACGCTCGGCTACCGCAAAACTTCCAGATCATTGACTCCGATGATCAGCTCCGGCTGGTGAAGCGGCTGCTCAAGGATTACGCCATTGACGATGAGCGCTTTCCGCCGCGTCAGGTTCAGGGATTCATCTCAAGCTGCAAGGAAGAGGGCTTACGCCCGCATCAGGTGAACGTTGATGGCGATGCCTACATGGCGCAAATGGTAGAGCTTTACGAGCGCTATCAATTAACCTGTGAACGCGGCGGGCTGGTGGATTTCGGAGAACTACTGCTTAGAAGTCTTGAGCTTCTGCGGGATAACCCGGCGCTTTTGAATCATTATCGTGAGCGCTTTGGGCACATATTGGTGGATGAGTTTCAGGACACCAACACCTTGCAGTATGCCTGGCTAAAGCTGCTGAGCGGCATGCAAACCCCCATGACCGCAGTGGGCGATGATGACCAATCCATTTATGGCTGGCGCGGCGCCAAGGTCGAGAATATTCGCCGGTTTGAGGAGGAATTCCCACAAACGCAGACGGTGCGCCTTGAGCAGAACTACCGTTCAACCAGTGCCATTCTGGATGCTGCCAATGCGCTGATCAGTCACAACAGTGACCGGCTGGGCAAGAACCTGTGGACCGATGGTATCGAGGGCGAGCCTATTTCTGTCTACGCCGGGTTTAACGACCTGGAGGAGGCACGTTATATCGTCGACACTATCAAAGAGAAGGTCGATGAAGGCGTTAACCGCCGTGATATTGCGATTCTCTACCGCTCCAATGCTCAGTCGCGACTGCTGGAAGAGACGCTGATTCGTCAAGGCATGCCTTACCGTATTTACGGAGGCCACCGCTTCTACGAGCGTCTGGAAATCAAGAACGCCCTCGCCTATTTACGCTTACTGCTCAATCGCGATGACGACGCCTCGCTTGAGCGTGTGATCAACGTACCGACCCGCGGCATTGGCACGCGTACCGTGGAAATTCTGCGCCTGCGCGCGCGCGAACAGAGTATTTCACTTTGGCAGGCACTGCATGATGCCCTTCAGGACGGTACGTTAAAGGGCCGTGCGGCCAACGCGGTACAGACGTTTGCCAACCTGATAGAGCAGTTGGATAACGACGCGGCAGGCTTAACCCTTTACGAAATTATCGATCACGTCACCGAGCACACGGGCCTGATTGAGCACCATAAGAGTGAGCGCGGAGAGAAAGGCCAGGCGCGGGTCGAAAACCTCGAAGAACTGGTCACTGCTGCCCGAGCCTTTACCCAGGGTGATGCGTTTGAAACGCCCGAGGCGGGCGAAGGCATGGCCGCTCTGGAGGCATTTCTTTCCGAGGCGGCGCTTAACGCAGGCGACCATGAAGCTGAAGAGTTTGAAGATAGCGTACAGTTAATGACGCTTCACTCTGCCAAAGGCCTCGAGTTTCCGGTGGTATTTATTGCCGGTGTGGAGGAGGGTCTGTTCCCGCATAAAATGTCGCTCGAAGAGCCGGGGCGTTTGGAAGAGGAGCGCAGGCTCTGCTACGTGGGCGTTACCCGTGCTATGCAGAAACTCTACCTGACCCACGCAGAAACTCGCCGCTTACACGGCAAAGAGGTGTTTCCGCGTCCCTCGCGCTTCTTGCGTGAATTACCGCCGCACCTGCTAGAAGAGGTTCGCCTGCGCGGCCATATCTCACGCCCGGTAACCGCCGGCCGCACCAGTTTTGCGCAGCAGCGTGTTGAAAGCGATGGCGATTTACCTGCCCTGCATGTGGGCCAACGTGTTGGCCACGCCGTCTTCGGTGAAGGCATTATTCTTAATGCCGAAGGCGAAGGCGCACGCGCCAGAGTACAAGTGAGCTTTGAAGGCGAGGGCGTTAAGTGGCTAGTGCTGGGGTTTGCCAAGCTAATCCCGCTGTAACGCCTATGTTAAGGGGAAGTGTCTTAACAGGTTGCCCAATAAAACCGGGTTAGCGCATACTGGCGAGCGGACACGTACGCTCACGCGTAACGCAATAATAATCGTATTTATTCGGAGTTATAGCCGCCATGCAACGCCGCCAATTCTTAAAAACCGCTGGCTTAGGTGCTGCCGGTGTCGCTGCCGCCCCCTTTGTAGCGACCGCGCATGCAGATGAAACGTATACCTGGGACATGGTGACCTCTTGGCCGAAGAACTTCCCGGCGCTAGGCACGGGCGCCAACGACTTCGCCCTCCGCGTTGAGCAGCTTTCCAACGGCCGTATGAAAATCCGCGTACACGGCGCAGGCGAGCTGGTACCTGCATTGGAAGTGTTTGATGCGGTATCGGCTGGAACGGCAGAGATGGGCCACTCCACGCCCTATTACTGGCGTGGCAAGCTCCCGGCTGCCCAGTTCTTTACCGCCGTGCCCTTTGGTATGTCAACGACTGAGATGAATGCGTGGCTGTATCACGGCGGTGGTCAGGAGCTGTGGGACGAGGTTTACGCCAAGCATAATCTTAAGCCGTTCGCAGTGGGCAACACCGGCCCTCAAATGGCGGGCTGGTTCAAGAAAGAGATCAACTCGCTGGACGACATGCAAGGCCTTAAACTGCGTTTGCCAGGACTTGCCGGTGAAGCCATGAACGGCATCGGTGTCAGCACCGTGAATATGCCAGGCTCTGAGATTTTCACCTCGATGCAAACGGGTGTTCTGGATGCCGCCGACTGGGTAGGCCCTTACAACGATATGGCGTTTGGTCTGCATCAAGTGGCCGACTACTACTACACCACGGTGTGGAACGAGCCGACCGCAACCGTCGAGACGATGATCAATCTGGATGCCTGGAATGCCTTGCCAGAAGATCTGCAGGACGTTATTCGCGAAGCAGCACGCGCGTCCAACCTGGCCATGTACACGGAGTTCGCTTACCGCAACGCGCAGGCGCTAGAGACACTGGTTGATGAGCATAACGTTCAGCTACGCGAATTCCCCGACGATGTTGTTCAGGCACTCTACGAATCCTCGCAAACCGTGATCCAAAACCAGGTTGAGGGCGATGAAGACTCACGGCGCATTTATGAGTCGTACGCTAACTTCCAGAACCTTATCCGCCCGTTTAGTGATATCGGCGAGTATGCCTACCTGAAAGGTCGTGATGCCGTTGGCGGTTAATCGCTACCCACGGTTGATAAAAAGGGCGCCCAGGCGCCCTTTTTTTGCAAGCCATTGTGCAACCTGATGAAGGGTCAGCAGGCCTTAACCATGCACGGCACGGATACGACCATTATCGTCCAGAGCGACCATGACGAAACGCGCCTCAGTGACTTTTTGGCGCTCTTCAAGGCGCCGCCCATGAGGAATACGCACCCATACTTCGACATCGATCTTAAGAGAGCTGCGGCCAATTTCCTGTACATGAGTGTAAACACTCACCATGGAACCCACGCGCACAGGACTTAAGAAATCCATCGATTCGATGGCCACTGTCGCAGTACGCCCGCCGGCCTCACGACCGGCTGCCAGTTCTGCCGCCTGATCCATGTGATTAACCAGCCACCCGCCCGAAATATCGCCGTAAAGGTTGGTATCCTGTCGAGAAGCCAGTAATTTGAGTGTGAGCAGACCTTGGGGGGCCGGAGCATCATCCAGGTCGGTTTCTAAAAGTGTCATAAGTCGGTCGCTTAATAGGGTTATTGTTGTGTGGTTGCTGCATAGCAATATAAGGCATTAGTTAATCATACGAGGGCATACGTTTGAAGCGCATTGGTTGGTCGTCAGGGAAGAAAAATCGCCTGTGTTTTACGCTTACCACGGTACTAATGCTATTCGCATCAGCTGCCTGGGGGCAACCACAACCGATTAGCGGCACTCTGAGTGCGATTGGCTCCGACACCATGGCCGGACTCATATTGCGCTGGGGCGAGGCGCTAGCCGTGCGCTATCCAGGGATTAACGTGCAGTTTCAGGCTACTGGCTCGGCCAGCGTACCGCCAGCGCTTACGGCGGGCACTGCACGGCTTGGCCCCATGTCACGCCCCATGAATGACCAAGAGCGACAAGCGTTTATCGATCGCTACGGTTACCCACCGCTAGAACTTAAGGTGGCCAGAGATGCGCTTATTCTGGTCGTTCATCGTCATAACCCCTTGCGGGCCATTACGCGCCAACAGGCCGATGCCATTTTCTCCACCGGCCAAGCGTGCGGCGCCGATAAGCCGATAAGACGCTGGAGCGAATTGGCCGCCACACGCGAGTGGCCCTATGGAAATATCGCCCTACATGGGCGCAACCTGGCATCGGGCACCTATGGGTTGTTTCAGGACGAGGTGCTGTGTGATGGCCAATTCCGCCGCGACATCAGCGAGCACCCGGGCTCTTCTGCTGTTGTCGCGGCCGTGGGTGAGTCGCCCAACGCCATGGGATATGCCGGATATAATCACCTGACACCGATGGTACATGCGCTGCGCTTTGTTACCGAGGAGGGGGAAGAAATCGCGCCCAGCGAGCAGGCTGTTCAGCGTAACGAGTACCCGCTATCACGCGATCTTTACCTCTACGTTAATTTGCCGCCAGATGAGTCACTACCCGCCGCCGAGCAGGCATTTTTAGCGTTTATTTTATCGGAAGAAGGCCAGCAAATTGCCCGTGCGGCGGGTTTTGTACCGCTGCCCGATGATGAACTCGCAAATCAGCAACACTGGTAGCTCACTATCATCCAATTGTCATAAAAGTGTCTTAGAGTAAGGAGAACTCACCATGCAACCCATCTTCGCGACGGCCATGCCTTCCCTATGATGTTGATATGATCCCACCTCGCGTTCCTGCTTCTTATCAGCCGCTACGCCAGTTTAAAAATCGTGTCGCCACCGGCCTTATTACGGCGGGGGGCATCGCGGTGCTGCTCGCGATTCTGGCGATTGGCGTGTTTTTATTTTGGGAAACGCTGCCACTGTTGGCATTGGATAAGACCTTTGCCTTCGATAAGCTCTCGCCATTGGTATGGGGAACGCTTAAAGCGGCCTTGGCGGCGATGCTCTTCGCGCTTCCTATCGCCTTGGGCGCCGCCATGTACTCGGCGTTATTCATGTCAGCACGCTTGCGCAGCCGGATTAAGCCGACTCTTGAGATGATGGAGGCAATGCCCGGCGTGGTAGTGGGATTTATTGCCGGTTTAGTACTTGCTCCATGGGTGGAGCGAAACCTGGCCAGTACGCTGGTGCTGCTGGTATGGCTACCAATCAGCGCGGGGCTTGCGGGCGTACTCTGGTACATGGCCTCGTCTCGCTGGCATCGGCGACTGCCGTTTTCCTGGGCCGGGCTATGGCTTGTACCCTGGCTTATCGGCATGGTGGCACTGGCGGTGTGGTTGACGCCCTTGCTGGAGCAACTCTTTCTGGGCGGCGATCTGCGCCGCTGGTTAGAACAACGCTGGGGCATGGACTACGTCACTCGCAATGCGCTGATTGTAGGTATCGCCATGGGGTTTGCGGTAATACCCAGCATTTACTCTCTTGCCGAAGATGCCCTTGCCGACGTCCCGCCCTCCCTGATGGAAGGCGCCCAAGCGCTCGGGGCCAGCCGCTGGCAGGCGCTATGGAAAGTCGCGCTACCAGCGGCGGGGCCGGGTATCTTTTCTGCGGTGATGATTGGCATGGGTCGTGCGGTAGGTGAAACCATGATTGTGTTAATGGCCAGTGGCAACACCGCTCTGCTGAGCGCCAGCCCCTTTGAAGGCATGCGATCAATGGCCGCTGCCATCGCGATTGAGCTCCCAGAAGCCTCCCCCGGCGGGTTTACCTATCATCACCTGATTCTAGCGGCGCTGGTACTGTTTCTATTTACGTTTTTAGTAAACACCCTGGCCGAAGCGGTGCGCTTACGTATGCGCCGCCGCTACCATAAAGTGGGGCATTACTAATGAGCCGCCTATTCGCCTCCGCTTCCAAGCATCGGCTCGATAAATTATGGCCGTGGCTATGCGCCGCTAGCGTTGCCTTGTCACTTTTAATGTTAAGCGCGTTACTTACACTCTTGCTTGTTCGTGGGTTAGGCCATTTTTGGCCCGCCACGCTTGAAGAAATAACACTACGCTCGGGTAGCGTTGTTGCAGGGCAAGCTATTCGCGAAACGCCACTGCCTCAGGAAGCAGGGGTTGAGCGCCTCTATTTTAAAGGTAACCGTGATGTAGACGGCGTCAGCTGGCACTGGGTAGATATCGACGATATTACCTCACGTACAACACCGCACGACCTGATCCGCCTGGAACGTGCTCCGTGGGGCAGCTTTATTGGTCGTCTGGCCGCAGTAGAAACCGCTCAACAATCGTTGCATGGCCGCGAAGCGTGGGACTATTTAAACAACGCGCTTACCCTACCGGCTAATCAGCGCCCGCCCGGGCAACTGCTGCTGGTCACGGCACAGGGCGAGACGTTACGCCAACCTCTGGACAGCGTTAGCCAGGCACTGGCACCTAACGCCATGTCCTGGTGGCAAAAAACGCACACCTGGGGCACTAACGTTTGGCAGTTTTTAAGCGAGGGACCACGCGCGGCCAATACCAGCGGTGGCGTATGGCCGGCTATTTTCGGTACGGTGCTGATGGTCATCTTAATGTCCGTAATCGTCACCCCCTTTGGCGTACTGGCCGCTATTTATCTTAATGAAATTGCCCATCAAAACCGACTTACCCGGTTAGTACGCATTGGCGTACGCAACTTGGCGGGCGTGCCTTCTATTGTGTACGGCGTGTTCGGCCTTGGCGTATTCGTTTACGGCATTGGCGGCACGCTGGATAGCTGGTTCTTTAGCGATACACTGCCTTCGCCAACGTTTGGCACCGGCGGTCTTTTATGGGCCTCTTTAACGCTCGCGCTATTGACGCTTCCTGTCGTGATTGTGGCCACCGAGGAAGGGCTTGCTCGCATCCCCGATGCTCAGCGTGAGGGGGCAGTAGCGCTGGGGGCCACCCGTCTGGAAATGCTAACGCGTATTGTCCTACCCATGGCTACTCCTGCCATGCTAACCGGCGTTATTCTCGCTATCGCCCGCGCCGCAGGCGAAGTAGCTCCGCTTATGCTGGTGGGGGTTGCCAAGTTAGCTCCGCAAATGCCGGTCGACGGTGAGTTTCCTTATGTGCATCTGGAGCGCAAATTTATGCATCTTGGCTATCATCTATTTGATACTGCTTTTCATGGCGAGGATGTACAGGCCGCTATGCCTCTGGTTTACGCCACGGCGCTTCTTTTAGTGGTTATTATTTTGGTGCTTAACCTAACTGCCATATTTCTGCGTCATTATTTTAGGCGCCAACGAGGAAGCGAATGCTAGCGTCATTAGATATAGCCAATGCCCCACAGGCGCCGGTGACGCACTTTTCATCCGAGCACTGCGCCTTGAGTATCGACCAATTTAACCTCGCCTATGCGGGGAAATCGGCGTTGCGTAATTTAACGTTGAGTGTGCCACGCCACCGGGTAACGGCCTTTATTGGGCCTTCAGGCTGTGGCAAGTCAACACTGCTACGTGCCATTAACCGGTTGCATGACCTTAACGAGAGCGTGGAACACAGTGGGCATATTCAGCTTGAAGGGCAGGATATTTACGCTGCGCAGATGAACGTGACCGAGCTACGCCGCCGGGTAGGCATGGTGTTTCAAACGCCCAATCCGTTTCCCATGTCGATCTATGAAAATGTCGCTTTTGGCTTGCGTTTACAGCATCGCCTACCCAAGCGGCAACGCGATGACATTATCGAGTGGGCGCTGACCTCAGCAGCCCTATGGGATGAGGTAAAAGACCGCCTGCATCGTTCAGCGTGGCAGCTATCAGGTGGTCAGCAGCAGCGCTTGGTCATCGCTCGAACGCTAGCCGTTCAACCGGATGTGCTACTACTGGATGAGCCGGCATCAGCGCTTGATCCCATTTCAACGCTGAAGATTGAGGAGCTGATTCGTAACCTTAAATCACAGCTAACCCTTATCCTTGTCACCCACAATATGCAGCAAGCCGCACGGGTCTCCGATTATACGGCCTTTCTACACAACGGAGAGCTGGTTGAGTACGGCCCTACCGACCAGGTCTTCACTAATCCGCGTTTACAGCGCACCGAGAACTACATCACCGGCCGCATGACGTAGTCGTCAATCATCAGGCCTAACTAACCCAACATCAGGAGTGCTCAATGGATATTACGAGCGATACCCACAGCCAGCATATCTCGCGCCAGTTCAACCAAGAGCTGGAAGAGCTAAAAACCCACCTGATGGCCATGGGCGGCCTGGTGGAAAAACAGGTTCAGGATGCCGTATTCGCCCTGCTGGAAAACGATACCCGCTTGGCTGAAAAAGTGCGCGATAACGACCGGCAAGTGAACGATCTTCAGCTGCAAATTGATGAAGAGTGCACCCGTGTATTGGCACGCCGCCAGCCTGCAGCATCAGACTTACGCCTGGTGCTTGCCGTTATTCGTGCCACTTCAGATCTTGAGCGTATCGGCGATGAAGCCAGCAAGATTGCGCGTAATGCAATCCTGCTCAGCGAAAACACCAGCACGGTTCGTGGCTTAATTGAAGTTCGTCATATCAGTGAGCATGTACGTAAAATGCTGCGCGATGCGCTGACAGCCTTTGCCCGTTTCGATACCGACTTGGCGATGAAGGTAGTGCGTGAAGATGAGTCGGTCGATGATGAGTACGGCAGTGCCATGCGCTCATTGATGACCTTCATGATGGAGGACTCGCGCTCAATTAGTTCAATCCTCAGCATTATGTGGGTGCTGCGCGCGTTAGAACGCGTCGGCGACCATGCCGACAACCTGGCGGAGTACGTTGTGTATCTCGTGAAGGGGCTCGATATTCGACATAGCGACCTGGACACCGTCGACCAGAGGGTAACGAAAAAGCCTTGACCCATGAGGCATTTCCTCTTGCAATACGTCTGGGCGGATACCCGCCTGGACGTTTGTATTGATGAGGACTGCTTGAATGTTGGATGCAATAACAGCGCTTAGCCGAGGTACGCGGCTGGTCTATCAAAAAGGCCTGCGGCGTTATATTTTTCTTCCTATCCTCGTCAATATTATTGTTTATGCCGCCATGTTCAGCTTTGTGATTACGCGCTTTTCAGGCTGGATTGGCCACTGGATGACATTAGTACCTGCTTGGCTGGATTGGCTTTCCTGGCTGATCTGGCCGCTGTTTGTGGTTAGCCTTATTGTCATTGTATTCTTCACCTTTACCCTGATCACAAGCTTTATTGCGGCGCCTTTTTACGGCTTTTTAGCGGCTAAAGTGGAAATTCAAGAAACAGGCCGTATACCGCTGGATGATCGCGGGCTGACCAAAACGGCGCTTGATGCGCTAGGCCGAGAGCTGGTCAAACTCGCGTATATCGCCCCACGCGCCATTGCCCTCTTTATCATCAGCTGGATTCCAGGGCTCAACCTCTTTGCGCCGATTCTATGGGGGCTGTTCTCCGCATGGGTAATGGCCATTACCTATCTGGACTATCCTATGGATAATAATAAGGTCTCGTTCAAGGATATGCGTCAACGGCTTTCCAGGCGCTGGTGGCAAAGCCTCAGCTACGGCGGGCTCGTGACTCTGGTTACCTGGATACCGCTTGCCAATCTTTTTCTGATTCCGGGGGCCGTAGCAGGAGCCGTACTAATGTGGGACCAATATTATCGTACGGCGAATGAGCTTACGATCCAGCGGCCCTCGTAACACCTGAAAAGTCATGCTTTTTTTCTACGCTTTTAAACGCGAAACCCCGCTTTAACGGGGTTTTTAATGCTTTCAGTAGTGGTTTACCAGTCCAGGCTATCGCCTTCTTTGTGATTTAACTCGGTCGATTCGAACGAATGGGTGTTACGACGCTGGGCGCCATCCTGATCCCGCTGCAGCTGGCTTGACGGTGCATAGTTGCCGTTCATATGATCACGCTGACTATGGTTAAGCTCACTGGGTGAGTAGTGAGGACTAGACGTGCTAGTGGATTGCGGCATGTCGATGACATCGCTGCCGACTGCACGATCTTTAGTACGCTCAATAGAGCTTTGGGCAAAAGCTAGCGGGCTTGCAATCAAACCGATAGAAATACCTAAAATACCTACCGTTTTTAAAACTGCTTTAAATGACATAACGCTCTCCTGATGTGGGGTGCCGCTCACCTGTCTTGGCTATTATCACACTAACGTAAATACCATTGCACTGAAGGGTGAGAAGCGATCAGTGCCTTTGACTGCAAGATTATGGTCCAAGTGCCCAAACATCCCAAATTCATGAAATGCTGAATGATTAAAAATATTTTTAAACACGACCACACAAATAAAGCTATCCAAGTAAATAACAAGCTAACATTTTTTTAGTGTTGGCACAGCACCATGGTGAACAAGCTAAAAAGCTCGTTATCAACCTTTGCGTTTAAAAAGCATGAAAGGGGTCATCACGCCGTGGGACAAGAGAATCGTGAAAAAACTATTTGAGCGAGGGTAATGTTAAAAAAACGTAGATAGGAAAGGTTCAGTTTTAAAACCAGCCAAACACGACTGCTCATCAAGGGCTACATAACAAGATTAGGCCCTGCCATGGCAGGGCCCTAACCTCGCATCTATGGACAATATCTAGCGCTAGCTTCCACTCATTTTGCGGGACTCCAACCTTGGAATTTACCCTGACTAACGCTCTGATTGTCGCTTGATTCAATCCATGAATCGGTGAGCATCCATGCGATGGGACATCCTTATCCCGTGCTCGTTCCTAAACTGTAGTACAAATTTTTAGCACTGAGTGTTTAAACCGCTGGTCACTGGTCTTGACCAGTGGTCACAGAGCTATTTTGCTCAGGCAGGTCGCTCGGCTCAAATGACGTATCGCCGCCACCTGTTACACCCGTTGGACCACCATCCATCGACTCATTATGAGTTTCATGTTGAGAAGAACCTGCACCGGGACGAGTAGTATCGCCTGCACTTTCACCGTTCATATCCGAGAGCTCGTCTGCATCATAGGTAGATGCATCACCACCTGTACCTGTACCAGATGATTGCGGCTGCATGGGTTCTTCATCAGCTGTAATATCGTGGCTCGGGTCTACTGGTTCTTGGGCAAAAGCGAAGGGGCTTGCCAGTAAACCGAATGTTACACCTAAAATCCCAGCTTTCTTGAGTAGTTCCTTGGACATCATGTTCCTTCTCCTCGATCGCTGTTGATACCGCTAATCTTAAGGAAGTGCCTTCCTGGCGTACCATTTCCTGCGGTAATCTTCCTTGCCCAACTTAAAGCAGATGTAATGCCAAAAAACAAAAATAAAAAAATATTTCTTATTAATAAACAACTTAAAATAAATCCCGCGTGCCAATCATGCTCGCTGATCGAGTATAAGGGACCACCATAACTGACTAAAAATGACACATGAGCAGACTTGAACCATAGATGGCTGTCCATATGGCACGCTTGGATAAAGGTTATACAGAAGACCAGGGAAAAAGGCGGCTAGGAGGTAGCAGCCAGCCGAGTGGCGGGGAAAGTACAGCGAAATAGCGAACCTTCGCCAGGATGCGATTCAACCTGAAGCAGGGCATCATGGCGCAGCAGGATATGCTTAACGATGGCAAGACCAAGCCCAGTACCGCCTGTCGCGGTACTCCGGCCTTTATCAACCCGATAAAAGCGCTCCGTTAGCCTGGGGAGGTGGACAGGATCGATGCCCTCTCCATCATCTTCTACTTCTATGCATGCGCTTCCATCTTCCATGGGCGCCCAGCGCAGTATAATTTGGCTACCCTCTGGGGTATATCGCACCGCATTGAAAGCCAGGTTAGAAATGGCGCTACGTATTTCCTGCTCGCTCCCTATGAGCTGGGCGTCACTTTCAATAGCAACACGGACAACATGCTTACGGTGCGATAGCGCCAATGCATCCTGGCAGACGCTATTAAGCAATTGCTCAACCGACAGCGCCTGATGGTCCTGCCCGCCTTGATCTATTTCCAAGCGTGACAAAAGCAGCAGGTCGTTAACCAGATTTTGCATGCGCTGCGTCTGGTCCTGCATTTGCTCGATCCCTCGGCCCAAGCGAGGCGGAAGCTGCTCAGCCAAGTCACCATAGGTTTCGAGGTAGCCAGAAAGAACAGTAAGCGGCGTACGCAGCTCATGGGAGACGTTGGCCACAAAGTCTCTGCGCATCTCCTCAAGACGGTGCAAACGAGTGATATCCCGCGCCATCACCAGGCGCTCATCGTCGCCATACGAGGTAATTTGGTATTGCAGAATGCTGCGCTCATCAATGGGTGAGGTCAGCGTAAGCGGTTCGCTGTAATCGCGGGCGTTGAAGTAGCTGATAAAGCGTGGGTCACGCAACAAATTGGTAATGTGCTGGCCACGATCGTGCGCGGTTTGTAGGCCCAGCATATCCGTCGCTGCACTGTTCCACCACTCCAAATCACCGTGGCGGTCGAGCATTACCACGCTGTCGCGCATGGCCTCTGAGGATTCCTGGATACGCGCAAGCGTAGACCGCAATCGACCTTGTGTAATGCGCTGGCTTTTTTGGTAGCGGTAAAGACGATCAAGCAAATCCCCCCACATACCACCCGCAGCCGGGGGCTCGTTATGAGGATTAAGGGTTAACCATTGAAAGAGTACGCGCAACTGGCGTAAATGGTAAAAAAGACAAACGGCCAACCCGGCTGCCAAACCAAGGCCCGCTGAACCTAACAGCCACCCTAGGCAAACACCTATGGTCGCTAACCAGGCAATACGCCAAAGCTCACGGCTCCATAGGCGCACTGTTACACCCGGGCTGAGAAACGATAACCGGTACCCCGTACCGTCTGAATCAGGTTTTGGTGCACATCGCCTAACGCCTTACGCAAGCGCCGAATATGTACATCCACTGTGCGTTCTTCAACATACACATTGCCGCCCCATACCTGGTCCAGCAGTTGGCTGCGTGTATAGGCTCGCTCCTGGTGGGTCATAAAGAACTGCAGCAGGCGATATTCAGTGGGCCCCATTTCCAGCGCCTTGCCATGCGCACTAACACGGTGGCTGACGGGGTCAAGTAGAAGGCCGTTAATTTCGATGGGGTCTTCTACGCCACGCGGGGTGGTGCGTCGCAATACGGCTTTCAAGCGCGCGACCAACTCACGGGGCGAGAAGGGTTTGGTGATATAGTCGTCCGCGCCCGCCTCAAGGCCTTGAATCTTATTGTCTTCCTCACCCTTGGCGGTGAGCATAATAATCGGCATTTCGGCGGTGGCTTCTTCACGCTTAAGGCGTCGCGCCAACTCAATACCACTGGTACCTGGCATCATCCAATCCAGAAGCAGTAAGTCAGGCTGATGGTCAACGACTAACGCGTGGGCATCCTGGGCGTTATCCGCTTCAAGCACGCGATAGTCAGCCATTTCCAGCGCCACTGCGATCATTTCGCGAATAGGTGCTTCATCATCGACAATCAAAACGGTCTTGGCGGTCATTCCAGGGCCTCACGGTGCTCAATGAAAGGTAATTCAATGACATCTCAGTGACAATAACACCATGACTTGATGACACTTATATGACAATAGCCAATAACAAGAACGAATGACAGGCCTAATCACGCTTTGCTAGAGCGGCCCGGCCACTGGCCACCAACTTAGCGCAATGCCGGCAAAAACCAGCAGCCCTGACCAGTAGTTATTCAAAAAAGCCTGAAAACACGGGTCGCGTTCACGATGCCGAATCAGGCGCTGTTGATGAATAAAGGTGGTCGCCATACCGGCAAGGCCCAGCCAGAAAAAACCACCCAGCCCCACACGAACACCCACAAAGGCTAACAGCACCAATGTCGCCAGTTGCAGTAATCCAATCATCAAGCGGTCTGCACTGCCAAACAGCACCGCCGTTGATTTAATACCAATTTTCAGGTCATCGTCGCGGTCGACCATGGCGTATTGGGTATCGTAAGCAACCGTCCACAGTACGTTCGCAAAAAACAGCAACCAGGCTTCCACAGGTACATATCCCAGCACCGCCCCAAACGCCATGGGGATTGCCCACGAAAAAGCCGCCCCCAGCACCACCTGAGGAAGATGGGTGTAACGCTTCATAAAGGGGTAGATAAACGCCAGGGCCACGCCACCAATCGACAGCAGCACCGTAAACCAGTTGGTCAGCAGCACTAACACAAACGCAACAGTGACCAGCCCAATAAACAGCAGTTTGGCTTCGGTTTCACTGATTCGCCCCGTCGCCAGTGGACGATGTTTCGTGCGCTTAACGTGGCCATCAACATGGCGGTCAGCGTAATCATTCACAACGCAGCCAGCAGCGCGCATAACATAAACACCTGCCACAAAAATAAGCAGCACGTTGCGACCAGGCACCCCGTTTGTAGCCACCCAAAGCGCCCATAAGGTAGGCCACATCAATAGCCAGGTACCAATGGGGCGGTCCAGGCGCATTAAGTGTAAAAAATCAGCGACTCGCGCCCATCCGACTGGCCGCAACAAAGAACGATCCATGCCTACCTCACGTAAAGAAGAGATGCCGAGCAAGCCTACCGCGAAGACAAACGAAGGTCATCTGCCATGGTGGATAAAAAGTACTCTTGTACAAGTAGCGATAACCCACCATGTTGAAACACTGAGCGCCGCCCCCAACGACTTTTCACGCCAGCAACCTGAGGGAAGGCAAAGCGTGGCGCACCGCTCGTAGCTTCAAGAGGGCCGCGTACTAAATCTGGCTGGCGAAACAGCCAACTGCCCAGCGAGCGCTCACCAAGTTGCTCCAATCGCTGGCCTTTTAGCTGTGTTAAGGGGGCAACCGAACGTGCGACCACCCAAGGATTATCACCCACGCACAGGGCGACCTCCCTTAACCAGGCATAGCGACGAAGCTCAATCCCCAACGCCTGCGCTTCATCATGCAGAGGCACGCCGACACCCTGGCGCAGCAGGCGAACACGGAATGGTTGCCCTGCGCCTGCCGCTTGCAAGCGAGCCGTTAGCGAATCCGTAGACGCAACCCACTTCCACCAGGCAGCGCTCATGGCGGGGCGTAACGCAGCCACGGGCTGCCAAACAGGAAAGGCATGCGTTTGCCGAAAAGAGGACGTCACCACCAGATACTCCTAGGCAAAAAACAGAGAAGCTAGTGTAACATGGTGGTCTTAAAAGCTTTTACGACACCGATTATTTGGGGATGGCATGCCTGCATCACATCCGGTTAGCAACCCGACTGGCCACGCTGAGTTGATCATCATTGGCACCGGCATGGCAGGCATTGGGCTTGCCCGTGCGCTACGTCGCCAAGGCGATAAGCGCTCGATTATTTTGGTGAGCGCAGACAGCGGCGAGGACTACAGCAAGCCGCTGTTATCTACCGGCTTTGCAAAACGCCTCTCGCCCAACCAACTGGCCAGGCATTCAGCCGCGGTACTGGCCGATGAGCTGGATGCCCATGTGCTTACCCATACGTCAGTAGAGCACATGACACCAGACACACACACTATACAGCTTAGTGACGGGCAAACACTTGCCTACGATACGCTGGTGCTGGCGACCGGCGCTGAACCCCGGGTGCCTTTTGCCATTCCAGAAAACGTTGCTCGCTACTGCTTTACCATTAACGATCTCGACGACTATCGCCTGTTCCATCACGCGCTGAACGATCGCCCCGCGCGCATTGCCGTTATCGGCGCAGGATTAGTCGGCTGTGAATTTGCCAACGACCTGCAGGCAGGTGGCCATCAAGTCACTCTGATTGCTCCAGAGGCCACGCCGTTACCCAAGCTATTACCAGAACCGCTGGGGTTTGCGCTGAGTGATGCCTTTCAGGAAGCCGGTATAAAGCTTGCGCTTCACCGCACGATTAAAGAGTTAGCCCCAAATAATGACAGCACGGTTCGGCTAACGCTTAGTAACGATGACACCGTCAACGCCGATATTGTTTTACTGGCAACCGGCCTTACGCCAAGAACCGCGCTGGCAAAGGCCGCCGGGCTTGCCGTTTCACCACAAGGTATTCAGGTAGACCGGTATCTGCGCACTTCGCACCCGCATATTTATGCCTTGGGCGATGTTGCTTGCATAGAAGGCCTCAATGCCATGTACGTCCAGCCATTACAAGCCAGTGCCAAAGCACTCTCGGCAACGCTTGCCGGCTCACCAACGCAGGTCAGCTTTGGCGCCTGGCCCATCATTGTGAAAACGCCGCTATTGCCCGTAGTGGCCTATCCGCCTTCGGCGATACCCGAACACTGGCGAATTGAGGGCGAAGGGGGTGATATGACGGCGCTTGCCGAAGATAAAGACGGGAATTTAGTCGGTTTTGCGTTGACAGGCGGCTGCGTGAGACGGAAAGTGGAGCTTTCCCGGGCAGCTCCCACACTGCTGGGCTGATTTTTATCGCGTTCACGTCTAGGCTGGATAAGCTAGCTTGGCCTAGTGAGTGCTTTTAACAACACCACGATGCTTTACGCTTACTTTTAATGAGGGGAATTTCCTATGCGCAAACCTGAACTCGCCGCTGCCATCGCTGAGAGTGCCGACCTATCCAAAGACAAAGCAGGCCAAGTCCTGAATGTTATTCTGGATGAAATCACCAACAGCGTTGCGAAAGGCGAAGATGTGGCATTGATTGGTTTTGGTACCTTTACCGTACGTGAGCGTGCAGCACGTACCGGCAAAAACCCGCAAACGGGCGCACCTTTACAAATTCCGGCCAGCAAAAATGTTGCCTTTAAGCCGGGTAAAGCGCTTAAGGACGCCGTTTCCTAATGAAACTCAAGCTGACGCTGTGGCTATTGAGCCTAATGCTCAAGCGTGCCCTGCGCCGCAAGCCGCGCTTTCGTGAACAGCTTGAAAGGATGCGTCACTTGGACTGGGGCATTGCGACGGAAGACTTGAGCATTGCTCGCTACTACCGGATGACCCCCAAAGGGGTCTCTTCAGGTAAAGGCCTGCCAGTCGATTTGGATCTTGAATTGCGCTTTCGCGATCAGGAAGCCGCATTACGTATCCTTAGAAAGCCAACGCAGCAAGCTTTCCTCGATGGAATGCTCAACGGCGAGGTACGCCTTGTCGGTGACTCCACCGATATGAACAAGCTGCAAAAACTGCTGAAGTATTTATAACGCTTCTTCCAGCGGTTCTACCCGCCACCCGTAGGTGGCGGGTTCCTACGCGTTTCACCTGCCCTCCTCCCACCATAATGTTGGCACAGCGCCAGGGGCAAACGTGATCGTAACGGCCGGACGTACCGACAAGCATGACTGGCTGCACCGTTTGGGGCTCAAGACCGTACTGAATCACCGCCTTCCTGATTACGCCAGGCAACTCAATAACACGGCGCCTTCTGGTATTACGCGCAATTTTGAAAATATCGGGGGCAGCGCTCATTGGGTTGCTCAATGGCGATAATATAGGCAAGCGTGTGGTCGAATGGTAGGGGCTTATCTGCTCCAAAACGCATAACGTGATAACCCCAAAACCATAGCAACGAACCAGCCCTAGGGCTTATACTAAAGTCTAACAACGACTGACAATAAGAGCGTCTATGCCTATTTCACTGCCGCTTCGGCGTCTTTGGACACTTGATAAGTTTGCCTATAGCCTGCGCGTTTTTATCGCATTCAGCGCAGCCCTGCTATTTAGCCTTTATCTTGGCGACATCGCCCTGGTAATACCGCTGTTTCTGGGCATTATCGCCTGCGCGCTCTCCGAAACCGATGACAGCTGGCAAGGCCGCTTACAGGCACTGCTGGTAACCCTGGTATGTTTTACCTCAGCCTCATTTATCGTGCAGTGGCTGTTTCCTTGGCCATGGCTGTTTGCGCTGGGGCTGGGAGTATCCACGTTCACCCTCATCATGTTGGGCGCTATCGGCCAGCGATACGCCACGATTGCCTCAGGCACGCTGATTTTATCGATCTACTCAATGATCAATATTGAGCAGCACGGCGGTGTGGATGCCGATGTGGCCTCACGCCAGTTGCTGCTGTTGGCGGGTGCGGCCTGGTACGGGGTTATTTCCGTTGTCTGGTGTGTTCTTTTTTCTCGTCAACCCGTCAAGCAGAGCATGGCGCGCGTGTACAAGACGCTGGGCGAGTTTCTGATTCTTAAATCAGCGCTGTTTGAACCCGTACGCGGGGTCGATGTAGAAGCCCGTCGCGTGGCGCTGGCACGCCAGAACGGGAAAGTGGTGGATGCCCTCAACCAGGCAAAAGAGATGATTTTTCGTCGTCTGGAAGGCCAGCGTGGAAGTCAAAAGCTTAACCGTTACCTACAGATATACTTTATTGCTCAGGATATTCATGAACGGGCAAGCTCGACCCATTACCCCTACAGCGCCCTCACCGAAGCATTTTTTCACCATGACGTACTGTTCCGCTGCCAGCGGCTTTTGGATCAGCAGGGCCGCGCCTGTCGTCAGCTAGCCAAATCGTTACTGCTGAAGCGCGCTTTTGACCATAAGCAGAGTGAACAAGCCTTGGCCGACCTTAGGGCCTCTATCGATAATTTGAGCGAACGCGGCAAACCCGAATGGCGCAAACTGATGCACCCGCTTAATGCGCTGGCGGACAACCTCGCAACGCTCGAAGCACAGATCGCCAGTGCTCATAACCCGGATACCACCAACGACCGCGAAGATAGCGCGCTCTATGATCGCTCGCCCTCCAGCCTGCTGGAAGCGTGGAAGCGAGTACAGCTTAACTTTACCCTTGGCTCGCCCACCTTTCGCCACGCGGTACGCCTGACAACCGCGCTCATGGCGGGCTACGGCCTGCTTCAGTGGCTGGACCCCGAACAAGGCTTCTGGATTTTGCTGACTACCCTGTTTGTATGTCGGCCTAACTTCGCCACGACGCGACGCTTTCTTTCCCAACGCATTTTGGGCACGGTACTTGGCCTTACGGCAGGCTGGGTGTCGATCAGCCTGTTTCCCCAGCCAAGCGTGCAGAGCGTGATTGCGGTGGCCGCTGGCGTCACCTTTTTTGCCAACCGGGAAAAACGCTATGTCGTGGCGACAGCGGCCATCACGTTGCTGGTGCTGTGCAGCTTTAACCAGGTAGGCGACGGCTTCGACCTTATCTGGCCGCGCTTGTTTGACACCTTAATTGGCTCGCTGATTGCAGGACTCGCGGTGTTTTTTATTCTGCCCGATTGGCAGGGCCGCCGGCTGTATCGGGAAGCGGCGAAGACGGTTACCAACCACCGCCGCTATCTGGATGAAATTATTCATCAATACGAAGAGGGCAAGCAGGACGACCTTGCGTACCGCTTGGCACGGCGCAATGCCCACAATGCCGATGCCGCGCTTTCTACCCTGCTCACCAATATGCTTCACGAGCCGGGCCACTACCGCAAACAGGATGCCGATAATGGCCTACGCTTTTTGGTGCTCTCCAATACGCTGCTTAGCCACCTCTCGGCCCTGGGCGCCCACCGGCACCGCTTGCTGGAAGGCGAGGATGACGCCGCCTTGATGCCATCCGCTAAACGGATCAGCGAACTTCTGGGCCAGCTTGCCGAGCAGTTGGACAAGCGTCAGCTGGTTGCCCCGCTCAATGAGCCCGTCAGCGAGCTACTCACACAGCTGGATGAGTCCGGCAAGACAAGCTCTGACGAACAAGCCGTGGTGATGTATCGCCCTATTCAAAGCCAACTACGCCTCATCACCGAACAGCTAGCGCCTTTGGGTGAGGCGGCGAATCGCTTGACCCGCACATCAGCCTTCATCGAGGAAGCTACCCGCCCTAACGCTAGCGTTTAAACGCACCGTTACTGACCGCTATACCTGCCCGTAGCGGCCTGCGGCCTCGCCCAACCACCGCCGTACCAGCACGGCGGTTATTTGCGGCTCGCTTTGCAGCTCGCACGCTAACGCGGTGACGCGCTCTAAAAGGTCAGCATCGCGTTCCAGGTCGGCTATTTTCATCTGTGCCAGGCCCGTTTGTCGGGTGCCTAACACCTCGCCCGGGCCGCGGATTTCCAGATCTTTTTCAGCGATACGGAAACCATCAGTGGTCTCACGCATGACGCTTAGGCGCTGGTGAGAACTTTTGGAGAGCGGCGGGTGATAAAGCAGTACACAAAAGCTTTCCGTGCTCCCTCGGCCCACGCGACCACGCAATTGGTGAAGCTGAGAAAGCCCCAGGCGTTCCGGGTTTTCAATAATCATCAAGCTGGCATTCGGTACATCTACCCCCACTTCAATCACCGTGGTGGCGACCAACAGATCCAGTTCACCCTCTTTAAAAGCAGCCATCACGTCGGCCTTCTCGCTGGCCTTCATTCGCCCGTGGATCAAGCCAATGGCAAGCTCCGGTAACGCGTCGGTTAATTCCTGGCAGGTGACTTCCGCCGCCTGGCACTGCAGCACTTCGGACTCATCAATCAGCGTGCACACCCAATAGGCCTGGCGACCATCGCTGCAGGCACGGCGAATCCGCTCAACAACCTCCGGGCGGCGCTCGTCAGACACCACTACCGTTTTAACCGGCGTACGCCCCGGCGGTAGCTCGTCAATCACCGAGACATCCAGGTCCGCATAGGCGCTCATGGCCAGCGTGCGGGGAATAGGTGTCGCGGTCATGATCAGTTGGTGCGGCGTTAACCCACCCGCTTCGCCTTTTTCACGCAGAGCCAAGCGTTGGTGGACCCCAAAGCGGTGCTGCTCGTCGATGATGGCCAGCCCCAGGCACTGAAAATGAACGTCGTCCTGGAACAGCGCGTGGGTGCCGACCACCATACGTGCGCGACCATCGGCGATGGCTGCCTTGGCATCCAGGCGGGTTTTGCCCTTTAACTTGCCCGCAAGCCAGGCGACTTCAATACCCAGTGGCTCAAACCACGCCTTAAACGCCCGGTAGTGCTGCTCAGCAAGGATTTCGGTAGGTGCCATTATCGCCGCTTGGCAATTGCCTGCCAGGGCCGCTAGCGCTGCCATGGCGGCCACCACGGTTTTCCCCGACCCCACATCGCCTTGCACCAGGCGCAGCATGGGGGCAGGGCGGCTTAAATCCAGCGCAATCTCCTCAAGCACTCGCCTTTGGGCCCCCGTTAAGGCAAACGGCAACTGGGCTAAAAAGCGTGCCTGAAGGCTGCGCCCGGAAGACAGTTGAGGAGCGCCGTCGGCCTGAATACGCAGGCGCACTTCACGCAGACTTAGTTGATGCGCTAAAAGCTCTTCCACCGCCAGACGGCGCGTGGCGGCATGCTGGCCGCTGGAAAGCTTATCAATATCAACATCAGGCGGGGGTTGATGCAGCAAATGTAGGCAGGCGTGCAGCCCCGGCAGGTGAAAACGCTGACGCAGCACGTCAGGAATGACATCCGGCAGCGCTTCGGGCGCGCTATCCAGTACGCCAAGCGCCTGCTGCGTCAATGCGCGCAAGCGGGCTTGATTCAAGCCTTCGGTGGTGGGGTAGATGGGGGTGAAATACTCATCGACCGGCGTTTCGCCCGCTGCATTCAAGCGATATTCGGGATGGTAAATTTCAAGCCCGGTGGCCCCAGCCCGCGCTTCACCAAACGCACGTACCGAAACGCCCGGGCGCAACTGCTGCTGTTGGGCAGGCGAAAAGTGAAAAAAACGCAGGCTTAGAATACCGCTACCATCGCGCAGGCGTACCAATAGGCTTCTCCGCCGCCCTTTTACGACATCAGAGGCGGTCACTTCACCCTCTACCACCGCTTCCTGCCCGGCGCGTAGCAGGCCGATTGGCGTTAAGCGGGTGCGATCCTGATAGCGTAGCGGCAAGTGAAAAAGCAGATCGCTTACGTGTTCAATGCCCAACCGCGAAAGCTTGAGCGCCAACGCTTCACCGACGCCTTTAAGCGCAGTGACGGGGCCATTAAGATCGCTCATGAGCGCGCTTTACCCTTTTGGGCGGGCTGTTGGCACTGGCTGATGGCATCCACCAAGGCGTCGATCGCTTTAGGGCGCGGAAAGCTGGCTCGCCAGGCGATCGCTACCGTCCGTGAAGGGGCGGGATCCACAAAGGGCCGACTCTCAAGCATCGCGTTTTCATACTGATCGGTGCCCAACGCTGACTGCGGCAATACGGTAATGCCTAGCCGTGACGCCACCATATGCCGAATGGTTTCCAGCGAGCCTCCCTCGGCAATCAAGGTGTTATTCGGGTTGTTAAGCTTCTGGCTAATCGCCGGGCACGCCTCAAGAATCTGGTCTCTAAAGCAGTGGCCTTCACCCAACAGCAGCAAGCGCTCTTCCAGCAGCTCCTCTTTACGAATAGCCTCGCGCTCTACCCAGCGGTGATTTGCCGGTATCAAGACTTCAAACTGCTCTTCGTAAATAGGCTTGGTCACAATATCGGTGTCCGTGAACGGTAGTGCCACAATAATGACATCCAGCTCACCATTTTTTAACTTGGCACGTAACGTTCCGGTCATACCTTCTTCAATATACAGCGGCATTTGCGGCGCAATATCGGCAAGCGCAGGAATCAGGTGCGGAAACAAGTAGGGACCAATCGTGTAAATAGCCCCAATGCGTAGTGGATTGGATAGCTGATCCTTACCCGCGCTGGCCATTTCATAAATCAGCCGGCTTTGCTCCAGCACGCGCTGGGCCTGAGCAATGATCTTCTCGCCAAGGGGGGTTACTTGAATCGTGGATTTGGAGCGCTCAAACAGCGGTATATCAAGCTCCTCCTCCAGTTTTTTCACCGCCACAGAAAGCGTGGGCTGCGACACATGACAGCGTTCAGCCGCGCGACCAAAGTGGCGCTCTTGGGCAAGGGTTACGATGTAGCGAAGTTCTGTTAAAGTCATAACGGCGCCAGTGGGCATCCTCTCGTAGCAGCTCATGACGGATATCATGGCAGTCAGCGGGACGAAAAGGGACAGGAAATGCTGATGACGATGTCACATCTCGCAGCGAGTTTGTATCCAATAGGGAATATTTATCAAAAGGAGTGGACAAGGTGAAGCTAACGATACTGATTATCGGTTGTGGTGATCTCGGCATTACCTTAGGACGCCAGTTGATTGATGAGGGGCACCACGTCATTGGCGCACGTCGTAAAACAGCGGCTTTAGAAGACACCGGCATTGAACCTCTGGCGCTTGACCTTAATGATCTTGATGAGGCCAATGCATCTGCACTCCCCCAAGCGGACTACGTCATTTATAGCGTAAGCGCTGACCGCTTTGAAGAGAGCGCTTACCAAAGCGCCTATCCGGACGGTCTAAAGCGCGTACTGAGCGTGATGGAACAGCACAAAAAACCACCGCGTCGGGTCTTTTTTGTCTCCTCTACCAGCGTATATGGTCAGCAGGAAGGCGAGGAGGTGACCGAGGATAGCCCAACCGGCCCTACCAGCTTCTCTGGCATGCTGATGTATGAAGCGGAGCAACGGCTGCTTAACCATTCGCTACCCGGCACTGTGGTGCGTTTTTCAGGCATTTACGGGCCTGGCCGTGACCGCTTGATTCACCAGGTAGCAGAAGGCCGCATCGCTGCGGTTACGCCGGTTATCTACTCCAACCGCATTCACCGGGATGATTGTACCGGTATTCTGGCGCATTTAATTCGCAGCCAGGAAAGCGGTCAACCGCTGGCGGAACTTTACCTGGGTAGCGACTGCGAGCCGGTCACCATGCATAACGTGATGGCCTGGATAGGCAAGCAACTGAAGGTGGAATCAACCGATACCATGCAGTCGCCGCTGCGCCGCCGGGCCAGTAAGCGCTGTAATAACCAACGTATCCTTGGAACCGGCTATCAGTTTCGCTACCCAAGCTACCGTGAAGGCTACGCTCAGATACTCAAAGAGGGCGGCTTTTTAGAGACTCAGAAAGCCTGATTGAAAACTTCCGGGTAAAAAAGCGTTACTTCAGATAGCGAAGCAGTCGATAGCAGACGAGATAATCAATACGCAAACACCGACTGGGCGCTAAACGCTCAGCCGGTGTTTTTTATAGCGAAAACGTCATTAACGGTTTAGTCGCCGATGACCATTACGGCTTCGGCTTCTACCTGGCTGCCTTTAGGCAGCGCTTTAACACCCACCGCGGCGCGGGCAGGAAACGGTGTAGAGAAAAACTCTTCCATTACTTTGTTAACGATGGCGAAGTTATCCAGGTCGACCAGGTACAAATTCAGTTTCACCACATCGCCAAGCGAGCCTGCGGCTTCTTCGCAAACGGCTTTCAGGTTGGTAAATACCTGGCGCGCCTGTGCTTCGAAGTCCTCGGACACCAGCTCCATGGTCGCTGGGTCTAGCGGAATCTGACCAGAGAGATAGACCGTATTACCCGCTTTGATCGCCTGCGAGTAAGGGCCAATCGCGGCGGGGGCTTTGTCAGTATTAATAACGGCTTTATTGCTCATGCGGTGTTTCGCTCCTCAGTTATTCAGTACTCGTCGTTCTTCAGTACCAGTCATTATTAAGCGTTAATTATCCAACCAGCGTGTTTGTATAAAGTTTAAAAGGGGGTCTGTTTTTTTCAAAAATAGGTAATGACTGCAATAGCGGTACGTGGCCGGTGCCGGATGGCAATTCGGCCAGGCCGCTTTAATAGGTTTAGTTGGTCATACGGGTAATTTTTCCGACGTTCGGCAAATTACGAATGCGTTTGATAATACGTGCAAGGTGAACGCGGCCTTTGACCGACAGCGTGAGATTCACCGTAGAGAGGCGCGCATCACGCTCTTCAATGCCAATTCGCTCGATATTGGCATCAGCATCGGTCACCAGCCCTGCAAGCTCCGCGACGAGGCCTCGACGGCTTTCAATTTCAATCCGCAATGCGACCGGGAAGTCTTCATCAATCGCGTCAGACCACTCAAGCGTAAACAGCTTATCAGGATCGTTTTTATGCTCTATCAGGTTTCTGCACTCGGCGCGATGCACCACCAGTCCTTTACCCATAGAAAGATGGCCCAACACCGGGTCGCCAGGAAGCGGATGGCAACAGCGAGCAAAGTTAATCACCATGCCTTCGCTACCGCTTATCAGCACGGCTTTGCCACCATCAAAGGTACCTGAACGGGAATCGGGATGATCACCATGAGCGACGTCCATCAAGCGCCTGGCGACCACATGCGCCATACGGTTGCCCAGACCCAGCGACTCCAGAAGGCTATCCTGTGAGGCTATTTCCAGCTCTTTTAACGCTTGCTGAAGCACGCTGTCGTCAAGCTCTTCCAGGCTGGTTTCAAACGGCGCCAGCGCCTTGTTAAGGAGCCGCCGACCAAGCGTAATCGCTTCGGTTTGCTGCTGATGCTTCAGCGCGTGGCGAATAGCCGAGCGCGCCTTGGCCGTCGAGACAAAGCTAAGCCAGGCAAGGTTGGGGCGTGCGCCGGGCGCGGTGATAATTTCCAGCGTCTGGCCACTTTCCAAGCGTGTTGAAAGCGGTGCCAAATGGCGATCAATTCGGCAAGCAATACAGTTATTGCCGATATCGGTATGCACGCTATACGCAAAGTCGATCACCGTGGCGCCTTGGGGCAGCTCCATGATGTCGCCTTTTGGGGTAAACACGTAAATATCATCGGGGAACAGATCGTTTTTGACGTGTTCGATAAACTCCAATGAGTTCCCGGCGTGGCGCTGCATCTCCAATAGGCCTTTCACCCATGCCCGGGCGCGCGCATGGCTGCCTTCAGCAATCGGATGCGTGGTCTGCCCCGCTTTATAGAGCCAGTGAGCCGCAATACCGTTATTGGCCATGGCCTCCATTTCGCGGGTGCGGATCTGCACTTCAATCGGCATGCCGCGTGGCCCAAACAGCGTGGTGTGAAGACTCTGATAGCCGTTGGCCTTGGGGATGGCGATATAGTCTTTAAAGCGCCCAGGCACCGGCTTATATAGATTATGCACCACGCCCAGAATACGATAGCAGTTGGCGACATCCTCGGTAATGATCCGAAACCCGAATACATCCATGATTTCAGCAAACGGTTTACGCTGGTCGCGCATCTTTTTATAGATCGAGAGCAGGTGCTTTTGCCGCCCCATGACCGTGCCCTGCAACACCTCTTCATCCAGGCTTTGCTGCAGTGACGACTGGATTTCACGCATGGCGCTACGCCGATTCCCCCGGGCGCTGGCGACCGCTCGCTTGATACGCTCTGAACGCATGGGGTGGATGGCTTGAAACGAAAGATCTTCAAGCTCAATACGGATCGTATTGATGCCTAGCCGCCCGGCAATACGGGCATAAATTTCCAGCGTTTCTCGGGCAATACGGCGTTTTTTATCCGGTCTGAGCGCACCAAGCGTACGCATGTTATGCAGGCGGTCAGCTAGCTTGACGATAATGACGCGAATATCCCGCGACATCGCCAATACCATCTTCTGGAAGTTTTCCGCCTGAGCAACGGCTTTATCTTCAAAGGTGATCTGGGTCAGTTTGGAAACGCCATCGACAAGCTCCGCCACCGGATCGCCGAACTGGGCAGCCAACGCCTTTTTGGAAACACCGGTATCTTCAATGACATCATGCAGCATGGCGGCCATCAGGCTTTGATGGTCCATGTGCATATTGGCCAGAATATTGGCCACAGCAAGCGGATGGGTAACGTAGGGCTCACCCGAGCGCCGACGCTGGCCATCATGGGCCTGCTCGGCGTAATAAAAGGCGCGCTTGACCTGCTGGATCTCATCTGAGGGTAAATAGCCGCCGAGTCGATCGGCCAGGTCATCAATGGTGAACATTTACCGCGCCCCTGCTCGTTTCAGCCTTAGTCGTCGATTTGGGCGCTGGGCGCCATGGCGGGACGCACGCGAACAGGCGCTTCAACAGGTTCATCGAGTACGGTGTGGTCCACGAGGCCTGCCGCAATTTCACGCAATGCCATCACGGTAGGCTTATCGTTTTCCCAAGCCAGCTGGGCATCACGCGAGCCACGTGCCAATTGGCGGGCGCGCTGGGTGGAAATCATCACCAGCTTGAAGCGGTTTTCGACATTTTCCAGACAATCTTCAACGGTTACGCGAGCCATGGGGCCTTCCTGTAATGACGACGCTGGGCCGATGTTGTTGGATAACGCCACCGGCCCAGCGAAAAAGAATAGTGATAGAACCTGATAGATTACTCGACGCTGGGCGCCTGTGACAAGAGCGCATCCAGTAGTGGCGCATGGCGCTCGCTAACCTTGGTAAGCGTTAAGCGGCGACTGATCACCAGCGACTGCAGTTCCCGAAACGCCGTGGTGAAGTCATCGTTAATGACCAGGTAGTCGTACTCATTAAAGTGTGACATCTCGCTAACCGCATCACGCATGCGCCGTGCAATCACTGCATGTTCATCCGTACCGCGATTCGCCAAGCGGTGTTCCAGTTCGCCAAGCGATGGCGGCAGAATAAAGATGGATACCGCCTCAGGCATTTGTTTGCGTACCTGCTGCGCGCCCTGCCAGTCGATTTCCAGAATAACATCCTGGCCCGCTTTCAACAGTGTTTGGACCGCCTCGCGCGACGTACCATAGTAATTATCGAAGACTTTGGCATACTCAAAAAAGTCGCCACGCTTAATCATCGCTTCAAAGTCAGCCACCGTGGTGAAATGGTAATTAACGCTATCCACCTCACCGTCACGCTTAACGCGGGTAGTATGCGATACCGAGACCTGAATGCCATCAAGGCTTTCAATCAACTCGCGAACCAGACTGGTTTTGCCTGCACCCGACGGGGCGGAAACAATAAAAAGCGTACCTTGGGACATACAGCGCTTCCCTTGTTAGCGAAAAAACGGTTAGTAAAAATAGTTAGTGGAAACAGCTAGTGAAAACAGTTAGTGGAAACAGCTAGCAAAAAGATCGTTAGCGGAGCAAGCAAAGCAACACGCTTATTTAAGGTGCGCAGTATCGCACACCCTCTGCGCGGACTGTAGAGTTTGCGTAAGTACCCAAGGAGGTTGGATGCGCAGCACGCTGGTTATATTGGCTCTTATTGCACTTGGCGTGGCCGTGCAAAAAGGCATTATTGACATTCCTCGCCACTGGGCACCGTGGGCTCCTCTTCATATCGATGATCCAATAACGCCCGTTACTCAGCTAAAAATCAAACGCTTAAGCAACAATAGAGACGCCTGTTTAGCCGCGCTGAATACCGTGCCAGACAGCGAGCTGAGCTATACCCCCCTTGCCGATTACTCCCCCACCGCAAACTGTCCACTGACCAATATTGTACGTATGCAGGCCAGCAGCGTGCGCTTTAACCAAAGCTTTGTGGCTTCCTGCCCGCTAGCGCTTGCCTGGGTGATGTACGAGCGTCACGAACTGCAGCCGGCGGCGCAAGCAATCATGGGAAGCCGCGTGGCTCAGGTCAATCACGTGGGCAGCTTTGCCTGCCGCAATATTTACCATCGTGAGAACGACCGGCGCAGTGAGCATGCCACGGCGGAAGCACTGGATGTTATCGGGTTTCAGTTTGAGAACGGCCAACGTATAACGCTGATCAACCACTGGGATGATGAAGGGGAAACAGGAGAGTTCTTGCGAGCAGCGCGGGATGGCGCTTGCCGTACATTTGGCAACGTATTGGGGCCTGATTACAATGCCGCGCATGCCGATCACTTTCACATGGGCATGCGCGGTTTCCGATTATGCCGTTAAAACCCCGTGCTTTAAGAACATCATCCTTTAAGAGAAACAGGCCCTTAAGAAAAATAAGCGATGACGAACGAGCAGTGGGCTTTCACGCTTAATCGCGGTCTAGATTGATATCGTCTTCATCGGTCAGGGCGCCCGTTGCGGCACCAACGCCTGCGCCTAGCGCGGCACCGCCCGTGACACTGCCACCCGTGGCAGCGGCAGCGCCCGCACCCACAGCGGCACCTACCCCAGCGCCACTCGCGGAGCGTTCACCCGTTGTCGTACCGCAGCCAGCTAAACCAATTGTTAGTGCGGCAATAGCGCTCAACGTTAAAACACGCGATGTCTTGATCAATTGAGTATGCATAGTCACCTCCTTATGGGTTGCACCCTTATACCCTAGGAATGAATGGCTATTTATGCCACTTTTATAACCCCACAGCCACGCTGTCGGTGCGTTTCTCAAGCCAGCGCCCCCACGCAAAAATCGCTAGCCCGCATAGCGCCAGGCCCGTGCCCACCAGCCCCGTACTCGACCAGTTCAAACCCGCACTAATTGCCAACCCGGCAAGCCAGGCACCTAATGCATTAGCGCCATTAAACGCAGCATGGTTAAGCGAGGCCGCCATGGTTTGAGCATCCCCGGCCACATCCATTAAGCGGGTTTGTAACGAAGGGGCAAGGGCCATACAGGTACCCACAAGCCCAACGCACAGAAGCCCTGTCCATACGTTATTGGCAGCAAAGTAATAAAGCCCTTGAATCAAGGCACACCAAACCAGAATTTTTGGAATGGCCCTCATCAGGTTCTTATCCGCCATGCGACCACCGACCAGATTGCCAATAATCGACCCCACACCGAAAATCACCAGTACCAGCGGCCCCAAAGCCTCGCTCATGCCCGCCTGTTGCGTCAGGGTGGGCATCACATAACTAAAAATCGAGAACATACCGCCACAGCCGATACAGGCAATGGCAATGGTCACCAGAACGCGAGACTTGGCCAGTGCCGACAGCTCACGCAGCGGGCTTGCGAGTGCATCAAACGGCTGCACCGGCACCCACCCGCGAATTAATAGCGCGGTCATTAACGCTATAACGCCTACCCCGGAAAACGCGATTTGCCAGCCAAACTGGTTACCCGCCCAGGTACCCAGCGGCGCGCCGATTAAAATGGCCGTGGTTAAGCCCAGCATGACACGGGAAATGGCCCGGGCACGTTGATCAACCGGCACCGCCCCCGCGGCGACTAATGCCGCAACGCCGAAGTAGGCGCCATGCGGCAAACCTGCCACAAAGCGCAGCCCCACGAACGACCAGAACCCTGGTGCCATGGCACTGGCAATATTGCCGATGGCAAACACCAGCATCAACGCAATTAATAACCCCCGCTTGGGCACGCGCGCGGCCAATGCGGAAATCAACGGAGCCCCGACCACAACGCCTAACGCGTAGCTGCTGATCGCGTAGCCAACTTGCGGCACGCTAACCGCCAGGTCGCTCGCGACACGGTTCATCAGGCCCATTATGACGAATTCACTGGTGCCAATACCAAACCCACCTAGCGCCAAGGCGAATTCGGCCAAACGCGGGTTACGCGCCAGCCCTTGGGGCGACTCTTGCATTTTTTCTCCTCAGACGCGCCAAACGCCTGCTTAACAAACGGCCGTATAGTGGGGCGATGATCGCAGGATTAGACGAAAGTATAAATATGTTCAATGAAATATTAGCAGGCGAGTGTTTCACTTTAACAGACTACGCTTTGAAGCAGGCCTGCGTTAAAAGGCTTAATCCACAAAGCACCTTTAACACTCTGCATCCGTAAGGCGTATATGACCCCTGACACCATTGAACAGGCCCTAAAAACGCTCGCCAGGGCCGACACGGATATCGCCCGCGCCCTTCCATTGGTAGGGGCGCCCTCGCCACGTGTGCGTGATAAAGGCTTTGCGACGTTCTTCTCCACCATCGTCAGCCAGCAGCTTTCCACGGAAGCAGCTCGTGCGATTATGAGTCGCGTGAATATCCTGCTGCCGGAGCTTCACGCCCAAGCCGTCCTCGACACACAAGGCCAGGCACTGCGTGATGCCGGGCTCTCGTGGCGCAAAATCGAGTACGCCAAGGGGCTTGCCGAAGCAGAGCTTGCCGGCACCTTCAGTGCCGATGGGCTTGAGCATCTAAACGATGAAGACGTGATTGCCACGATTACTCAACTGCGCGGTTTTGGGCGCTGGAGTGCGGAAATCTACCTGATGTTCTCACTCAAACGCCCCGACATCTTCCCCGCCGACGACCTCGCCCTACGCGTGGCATTAGGCCGCTTAAAAGGTTTAGACGACAAACCCACGCCCAAGCAGGCACGAAAGCTTACGGAACACTGGGCGCCCTGGCGCAGCGTGGGGTCGCTATTTCTGTGGCACTACTATCGCGGCGAGCCGGTTTAAGAATAAAGCATTTAGGCGTTCAGTCCGCCAAATTTACCGGCCTGATAATCCTCGACCGCCTGCACAATTTCTTCCCGAGTATTCATCACAAACGGCCCGTGCGAGTAAACCGGCTCATCGATGACATCGCCATGACCAAACAGCAGCTGAGCGTCGCTTGCGGCTTCAATCACAATGCTTTCGCCCTCCCGGTCCAGTTCAACCAGTTGGTGGGGGTTGGTGGATTCACCACTCACCGTCACGTCGCCACTCACCACATACAGGAACACCTGCCGCCCAGCGGCAACGGGCAACTGCTCGCGCGAACCGACAGACAGCTTAAGCGTCGACATAAACACATTGGTTAACGTCTCGATAGGGCCGCTCGTATCGCCCCACTCCCCGGCGATCAGGTTCATTTCGCCACCACCTGGTAGCGCAACTGCCGGAATTGAATCCTGTTGCAGCCCCACATAGCGCGGTTCGCTCGTTTTCAGGCGCGCAGGCAAGTTGATCCACAGCTGCAAAATTTCCAGCGGACCACCGTCACGCAAAAACTCAGCGGGCGAGATTTCCGCATGCACAATACCGCTGCCCGCCGTCATCCACTGCACGCCGCCTTTACGAATCACGCTCTGGTGCTTGGCGCTATCGGCATGAGCAAGCGAGCCTTCCAGAATAAACGTTACCGTTTCAAAGCCACGATGCGGGTGCGGGCCAAACGGCAAGCCTTGATTATTGGCCGGGTAAATCTGCGGGCCGTGATGATTCAAAAACAGAAAAGGATCCAGTTGATCAAGACCCGGCCCAGGCAGCGGCCGCCGAGTGACCAGATCACCAATATCATCGCGGTGTGCCGGGTGCTGGGCGGTAACGCGGCGAACTGAGTTAACGGATGAGTCCGACATAAAATACTCCTTAACAAATTACCTTTAGCTTAAAACCTAAGCTAAAGAATGAGGAGCGAATAGTTTTCTTTGGATTGTTCAAGGAAATTGATGGGTGCTTATCTACATATCGGCTTACGCTTATATTTTCACAGGTAAAATTGCTATTGTTGAGGCCGGCCTAGTTGCCATCTTTTATTACGCCTGAGGTTAAGCCTATGACTGAGCAGAACCCAGCGGCCTTTAGCGACCTTATTAGCGCAATTACCCAGCAGATAGAACAAGCACGCGGACAGGTGCGCCAAGCCGTCAACACAGCCATGGTGCAAAGCTACTGGGAAATAGGCCGCTTGATTATCGAGCATGAGCAGCAAGGCAACAGCCGTGCGGAATACGGTAAGCAACAGTTACAGCAGCTTTCGAAACAACTAACCGAACGGCTGGGTAAGGGCTTTGATGTGCGCAACCTACGTAATATGCGCCAGTTTTATCAAAACTATCCAAAACGGAACGCAGTGCGTACCGAATTGAGCTGGACCCACTACCGCACCCTGTTACGGGTGGAAAATGCTCAAGCCCGCGACTGGTATTTGCAAGAGACCATCAACCAAAGCTGGAGCGCGAGAGCTTTAGAGCGCCAGATTAGCGCCCTCTACTACGAGCGCCTGCTAGCCAGTCAGAATAAGGCGCTGGTATAACAGGAAGCAAAAGACAACACCCAGCCGCTGGCGGAAACCGCCAAGGACTACCTGCGCGACCCTTACATTCTGGACTTCCTTAACCTGCAGGATAAAACCTACCAGGAAAGCCAGTTGGAACAGGCCATTATCAGTAACCTTCAGCAGTTTCTGCTGGAACTAGGCAAAGGCTTTGCCTTTGTGGAGCGCCAGCAGCGCATCCGCTTTGACGACGAAGATTTCTACATCGACTTGGTATTCTATAACTTCAAGCTGAAGTGCTTTTTACTGGTAGACCTGAAGCTCGGCAAGCTAAAGCATCAGGATATCGGCCAGATGGATACCTACGTGCGCCTATATGATGAACAGCGCAAAGGCAGCGATGACAACCCCACCATCGGCTTGGTGCTATGCAGTGAGAAAAGCGAAGCCGTGGTGAAGTATTCAGTACTCGCTGACCAGAAGCAGCTGTTTGCGGCAAAGTATCTGCCGTACCTTCCCTCCGAGGAGGAGCTCAAACGTGAGCTGGAACGCGAACGAGCGCGCGCCATTGAACAGCTTCAGTAACAGACATCGAGAACGAGTGAATTAGTAGTAAAAGTACTTTTCCGATGCCAGAGAGCAGTTGCCTTCTCACGCCACTTCAAGTCAGTCTAGATAAAGCCGACCAACCAGCTCGGTGCGATTGGTAACGTCGAATTTACGATACAGGTGATCGAGATGGGTCTTGACCGTAGAGGGGGCGATACCAAGCTCACGCGCCATGGCCTTGTTGCTGAGCCCTTGGCGCAACAGCGGCAGCAGCTGCTCTTCGCGCTCGGTTAACGCCACTCGCGCATGCTCGGGCAGCGCCGGAGCGGGTTCAAAGGCGCTGGTCGAAACAGCCAGCTGGAGCATTTCCTGAAGTGATTGCAGCGTATCAAACTCCTGCGGGGTAAATCGTCCGTAGTGTGACTTTCGCAGCAGTGACATGCCTATGGCTGGGCGGCTCTGGATATAAAACAGCACTTCGGTCACGTCCACAACGTCGTGCTGACTCAGAAACGTCTGATAGCCCTCGTTGTGTTGTTTCGATTGCAGCGCCTGGGCATCACGCAGGGAAACCACCCCACCGCCGATACGCTGGCAGTAACCGGGTTGAAGCGGGTCGAGGTGACGGTAGCGACGCAGGTAGCTGTCGTGCATCTGGGTAGGGTCGCCGTGAAGCTGGAAGTCAAACGCGCTTAAGCGATCATTGATGCGATAGAACGCCGCCAGCGAGGCGGGCACGGCCCGGGTGAAGGCATTCAGACAGTGGGCACCCAGTTCCTGAGGAGTGTGCATGGCAGGCCGACTCCATGTTGGTCGATGTCTTCAACATAACGAGTCGGCCGCGTGCGGGCAACGAGAATCTGCTGCCCGTCACCCCGTCGCGCCTCAGTTGAGGGCCGTCACGCTCTCCGGCAGCAGGGCGCCACCATCAACGATAATGGTCTGCCCGGTAATGTATTTGGCCAGATCGGAGCCGAGAAACAGCATAGCGTTGGCGATATCTTCCGGTGCGCCCAAGTGACCTAGCGGAATACCGCGCTCAAGGCTCTGGCTGTGCTCGTCATCGCCGAGGTTATCCATCGCTGGCGTGCGGATCATGCCCGGCTCGACGCCGTTGATGCGAATGTTGGAGCCGCCCATTTCAAGCGCCGTGTTGCGGATGAAGCCGTTGACCGCCGCTTTAGAGGCGGCGTAATGGGTCAGGCCCGGATAGGCGACCCGATTGCCGGTAACCGACGACGTACACAGAATCACGCCCTGGCCCTTTTGCTTGAAATGCGGTAGCAGCGCCTGAGTCATCCAGAAAAGCGAATGCACGTTAACGGCAAACGTACGCTCGACCTTCTCCCGGGTGAGTTCTTCCAAGGGTGTCAGCGGGAAGTAACCTGCGTTGTGCACTAGCACATCGACCGGATCGCTGCCCTCTATCATGGCGCGGGTGGCGGCCTCGTCGGAAAGATCCACACCGTGAGCCTGAACCTGAAGCCCCTCTGCCGTCAGCTTTTCGGCCACGCGTTTGGCCTGCTCTTCGTTGATATCGGCTAGCGTGACGCGGGCTCCGGCTTGGGCAAAGCGGGTCACGATGGCTTCACCGATGCCCTGGGCACCGCCGGTGACCAGCACATGCCGGCCGCTGTAATCGATGCTGATACTCATGGACTATAACTCCAGTCATGAAAGGAAATACGGCCGGGTGGGACAGCGGCCCGGCCGTACGGCACAAGGGTCAGGCGGTCGGCGAGAGCGCCTCGAAGGCCAGCGTTGGTATGTCGACGATATGCGAGCCGCCGTCGGCCATGATCATGGCGCCGGTAATGATGGCGGAAGCCGGGCTGACCAGAAAGGCGCAGATCTCGGCGATCTCCTCGGCACAAGCCGCTCGCCGCAGCGGGACATCCCGTGTCACCCGGGCGTAGGCATCATCGAGCGACTCGTTATAGTGTGCCATCAGCGGCTGCATTTCCTCATCGGCCATCGGCGTTCGAATCCAACCCGGACAGACGCAGTTAACCCGAACGCCTTTGGGGCCGTAATCGCGGGCCAGCGAGCGGGTCAGACCCACGAGTGCGTGCTTGGCCGTGGTGTATCCACATACATCTCTGCCAGCCTGAAACGAGGCCAACGACCCCAGCAGCACCATGGTGCCCTCGCTCTCGATCAGGTGCGGCAGACACGCCCGGGCACTATAGAAGGCGGTGTCCAGATTGAGGCGCATCGCCCACTGCCAGTCCTCGTCGGACATGTCGGTGGCCGCGCCCAAGTCATGACCTCCAGCACTGCAGATCAGGCTATTAATCCGACCAAAGGTCTTGAGGATGCGCTCGCAAAATCCTTTCCATTCCGAGGCGCTGGCAGCATCACCAGAGAGTACCATTGCGCCGATCTCTTCGGCCAGCGCCTCAAGCGGCTCACGCCGGCGGCCGATCAGCACGACATTGTTACCAAGCGTGGCCTGCTGGCGCGCGCAAGCCTCTCCCACGCCGGTGCCGGCACCGGTAATGACGACAGTACGGGTCTCAGAGGTCATCAGGATACTCCGCACTTGCTAGGCGCTGGCAGTAAGACGCTACCGGGAAGTTAGCCAGCGGTGCATCTTCAGTATCACCCACACCGATAATCTTGCCATCGCTGCGATGGTTCTGCTCATCGATCATGACGATGCCGAGCGTCGGAACGATCTTTTCACGCCAGATGAACAGATAGAGTTCGTCTGCAATCTTGTAGTAATGACAAGCATCTGTATCACACAAGCTTTGTTCGACTCCTGCTAGGCAATTCCAAGTGTAGAATTTCTCATTCAGATAAATATGTTCATACACCTCGGTCGGACTGTAGCGGTAGAGGTTGCGCACACCGATCAGCTCATCCGTCGTGGCGTGGGTAGGGGCGCCGTCGGTAAAGGACTTGTTCAGTGTGCCGTGGCTGACCTCGACCTTTACATCGGTCAGGGCACGGCCGCTCAGGGCGCGCTCATACATTCCGGTCTTGATAACGTCAAACGTGGGCAGGGTGCCGATGACCTGAGTGTAGCTGTCGGTCAGCGTATCCAGCACGACGGTGTATGAGGTCGCCGGACGGGTGTTTTCATCCAGCCAGTCGAGCAGATAGATGCCCTTGCGCACAGAGGTCATGCGCACCCTGACGGCCTGGCCTTTATCGATTCGAAGCTGGTCATGCTTGATCTCGATACGGCGAATATTTCCGTCGGCGTCGTACAGTTCAATGTGTTTGCCGCTTAAATCGACCGTGTGGTCCAGCGCATATGAGTCCGGCTGAAAGCCCTTTTCAAGGCCAGCTACCGAGATCCAGTCGATGTGGGAAGGTGTCGTTGTCATATTATTATCTCCTTGAGTCTACACGAGAGTCATGTTCACCAATGGCGGTGAACGTTTTTATCGTCGGTGCATAGCCGTTGGCAGAAAATCCCCCAAATGGGGGAGATCAAGAACATCGTGAAGAAGGAGGCAGGCAGAGGAAAATGTCTGGCAGCACCGAACAAGAATGAAGACCGGTTAAGGAGCAGATTGAGTGTCAGGCTACTCGCACCAGCCACACAACAATTAAACCGGCAGGAGATGACTCATTATGCTCGACACTTCAAAGACGGGATCAGTACCCCAAACAAGTACTTCTACGCGACGGCAGATCGGCTTCAAGACCATGATTGCGATCTGTGTGGGCTGCGTAGTGGTTCAAGGCTCTATGGCATCCGCACTTATGGGATTTGGTCTCGGAGGCCTGAGTTTTCTAGCCGCCATGCTCGTTGCGGCGCTGTTTGCCGTCTGCAATGCCATGACTTTTTCGGAATTGTCACTGATGTACCCACAGGCAGGCACGCTTGCAACCTACACCCAGAAGGCCATTGGGCATTTTCCTGCCATTGTCTCGGTGTTTGCAGGCTACGTGGTAGTGGCCATATTCGCGATACCTGCCGAGCTTTTGCTCGTGGATGCCCTGCTTCAGACCCTGTTCCCGACCCTGCTTCCGTCGCATCTGATTCCGATATTACTGGTGGCAATACTGGCCATGCTCAATATTCTGGGTACGGATGTCTTCGCTAAGCTTCAGAATGTATTCACCTTTGCCATGGTCATCGCCATTTTTATCGTCGGCGCTGTTGCGCTACTTCAGCCGCCATCACCTGATATTGCCAGCGCCGCGGCAGGTATTAACTGGGGCGGCGAAGGCATTACTAACGGCAGTTTCATGGGCCTGGTTGCGCTTGCCATGTGGTTGTTCATCGGCAGTGAGTTCATTTGTCCGCTGATCAATGACATTCGTCAGCCGGAAAAACGAATCCCGCGGGCTATGTTTCTGTCGCTTGGCATCATCTTCGTGCTATTTACGATGTTCTGCCTCGGTGCGGGACATTACCTCTCCGTTGAAACCCTGACCACCTCGCCTCTACCCTATGTCAACCTCGTCGACGGCGTCTTTGGACAGGCCGGGTTGATCATTGCCACCGTAATGGGGCTGACTGCCACCTGCAGCACGGTCAATACGGTGCTGGCCGCCGTACCACGTATGCTCTCGGGGATGGCCGATAACGGCCAGGCATTCAGCATCATGGGCAAAATGCATCCGCGCTATAATACCCCTTGGGTTAGCATCCTATTTTTGGCGCTGAGCGTGATTATTCCCTTTTTGCTGATCACGCCTGATCAGATCATTATGCTGCTAATCGGTGCTGCGACCAGCTGGATTTTAGCCTACATCGTCGCGCACATTGATGTGCTCGTGCTACGCCGTCGTCGGCCGGCGCATCGTCGCCCTTATCGCACACCGTTCTACCCACTGCCGCAGATTATTGGTATCGCTGGCATGGCCTATGTGGCCGCCAACGCCTCCCCCTCACCCGACATGACCGTCATGATCTATACGCTACTGGGCGTAGTACTGGGCGTCGTCAGCTTGATCGCGATCATCTGGGTCAAGTTCAAGATGAAAAAGGGCCTATTCGAGCCGGATCTTAGCGAATAAGGCACACATCGCTCATGGCAAAACGCAGGGCGCTCCAGAAAGGGGCGCCCTACCTAGTTCAGGCGGCATCAATCACAATGTCAGCACCCTTTTCTGCCACCGCAATGGTCGGGGCATTAGTATTCCCCCCGGGCAGGGTGGGGAAAACGGAGCAGTCGATGACGCGCAGTCCTTCTACTCCATGAACCTTTAGTTCAAGACCAACCACCGAATGCTCGGCATCAGGGCCCATCCGGCAGGTGCCCACCGGGTGATAGGTCGTTTTACAGTATTGGCGGACGAAGGTCTCAAGCGCCTGCTGGTTGTCCTCCATGCTCTGCGCCATCAGATGGCGCGCCTCAGGCGGCGAAAAAACCTCATCGATCACGCTTGAAAGCGCCGGCGTATCAAGTAACGCCATTCCGGCGCGCAGCGAACGCACCTGATGTTCAAGATCCTCAGGTGCGTCAAGGAAGTTGGCGTTGATGGCCATGCGCTGCTCTTTGCCTGAACCAATCAGGCGTACCGTACCGCGCGAGACCGGCCGCAGGTGGCCAACCTTGAGCGTAATACCATGCGTCCGCCCTCGACCGATGCCGTTGGGATCGTCCCAAGTGTCGAGCACCGGCATAAAGTGAATCTGAGTGTCTGGGCGGCCTTCATTGGCAGTATCCAGAAAGGCGCCGCCCTCCAGCACGTTGGAGGTCATGAGGCCGCGACGATGCAGTAGCCATTCGACCCCGTGGCGCAACGCCTTCAAGCCAACATCTTCACCGTACAGGGAGGTCGGGTCCTTGAGCGTGGCGTTGATTGATAAGTGCAGATGGTCCTGCAGGTTGTCGCCTACCGGCAAGTCACGGAGGCACTCAATGCCCTGCTCGCTCAGGTGATCGCGAGGACCGATGCCGGAGGCCATCAAAATCTTCGGACTGCCGATTGCGCCAGCGCTAAGGATGACTTCGCGTCGTGCATGAAGGGTCATTTCGCCTTTTTTGGAATGATGGGCCTTGACGCCGATGGCCCTGCCCTTTTCGATGATCACTCTCTCGACATCGGTATCAGATAAAATGGTCAGGCGCGAATCGTGGCGCACCTCGCTCAGATAGGCCTTCGAGGTACTGTAGCGTTCGCCATTGAAAGTGGTGGTCTGGTAGTAGCCCACTCCCTCGCGGGTATTGTCGTTGAAGTCATTGACGTAGGGCAGCCCGAACTCCTGTCCGGCGCGCACGAACGCTTGCGATAACGGATGGCGATAGCGGTTTTCGCTCACTCTCAACGGTCCATCATTGCCGTGCAGGGGCCCGGCCAGCGACTCGTTGCCCTCACTTCGAATGAAGTATGCCAGCAGATCGTCATAGCCCCAGCCGGTGCAGCCGTGGTCGTTTGCCCAGCCATCATAGTCGGTACGATGCCCGCGAATATAGATCATGCCATTGACCGAGCTGCTGCCGCCGATCAGTCGCCCTTGGGCGATGGACATGGCGCGGTTATTAGTCGCGCCGTGCGGGGTGGTCATGTAGGGCCAAGTCCGGGTCGGAATCACCTTGCCGACCGCGGCAGGCATACGAATAAGAAGGCTTGCGTCCGACCCACCAGCCTCAATGAGCAGCACAGAAACATCCAGCGCCTGAATCAAGCGATGCGCGATAACGCAGCCAGCCGAGCCAGCGCCGACGATGATGTAGTCGTAGTGGTGGTGTCGCATTTTGTCTCCTTGACGAACGAGAGCGCCCGTGGCGCATCAAGGAAAGCGTAAGAGCCGGATTAGGTCATCAATTGACTACATGTGCCAGGTTGTTGACTGTGCCTGCCTCATAGAATTTATTCTTTTTATATCAGCAATTTAAATAAAAATACTTTAGTAGAATACCGTTGCTTATGGGCGCAGCGAGGCATTAATTATGTGGTTCCATTCGCTGCCACACCAATGCGATCAACCAGCGCTAACGCTTCTTGACGGTAGGCATCTGAGTAACGGGTATCCGTTTTTTCTTCATTGATGCTGTCAACCTTGCCATGGTTCATTTCATCGTAGCGTATTACGTTTTTTTAGGTCTCTACTTATCGCCCCGGTTATAAGGGAGGAGATTGCCTAATCAATATTAGCCAGGAGCCTCATCAAGTTTATGATGTTAGTTTCGGGGAAAATCCCCGCTGTGCATGCTAAAAGAGCGGCATAATATAGAGTGTCTTATTGGGTGAGTAGTACCACTCTAAGGGTAAGATCAATTAATAGAACCTACGTTATGCAGTTACTCGATTATAGGTTGCAATACAAGAAGCAACTCTTTTCACAAGGTGAAACCAGAAGTTGCAGAACTAGCCCCTCTGAGTAGAAAGTAAGATTCTAAAAATTCCATACTTTTCTTTTCAGCAGGCTTATCATGACTACCCAGCCTAATATTCTATTTATCATGGCCGACCAGCTGCGTGCCGATTATCTGGCCTGCAATGGGCACCCCCATATCCGCACACCTAATATTGATGCACTGGCCGCTAAAGGCGTCAATTTTGCTAACGCTTATTGTCAGGCGCCGGTATGTGGGCCGTCCAGAATGTCGTTTTATACGGGGCGATACGCGGCAAGTCATGGTGCAAGCTATAACAATGTGCCGCTACGCGTTGATGAACGTACGCTAGGTGACTACCTTCGCCCGCAAGGGTACCGAACGGCCCTCGTTGGTAAAACACATATGCGGCGAGATGTTGAAGGCATGGCGCGCCTGGGGCTTGATCCCGACTCCTCACTCGGGGTGTTGATTAGTGAGTGCGGTTTCGAGCCCTTCGAACGCGATGATGGCTTGCATCCGGATCAATCCGCTAATCCAGATCTTCGCTACAATCAGTACCTGCGTAGTAAAGGCTACAATAGCCAAAACCCATGGCACGACTATGCCAATTCTGCAGAGGATGAGAGTGGTGATCCGCTAAGTGGTTGGTATATGCGTAATAGCCATCTCCCTGCGCGAGTAAGAGAAGAGGATTCCGAGACCGCTTATACCACCAATCGCGCCATGGATTTCATCCAGGAAGCCAGCGGTACTCCCTGGTGTCTGCATTTGAGCTATATCAAGCCGCATTGGCCCTACATGGCGCCTGCGCCCTACCACAATATGTATGGCAAAGAGGACATCGTGCCTGCCATTCGTTCTGACAAGGAGCGACGTGATACTCATCCAGTGCTCAATGCTTTTATGCAGCATTCTGAGTCGATCGAATTTTCCAAGGAGGAAGTGCGCGAGCGCGTTATTCCTACCTATATGGGCATGATCACTCAATTAGATGACCATATCGGCCGCCTGGTAGGATTTCTCGAAGAGCGCGGCGAGCTGGAGAATACCGTGATCGTTCTTACTTCCGATCACGGTGATTATCTGGGCGATCACTGGCTGGGCGAGAAGGAGTTGTTCCACGAACCCAGTGCCAAAATCCCGATGATCATATTCGATCCACGCTCTCAGGCCGAGGCCACTCGCGGAACCCGTTTCGATAATCTGGTAGAAGCGATCGATCTGGTGCCTACGTTTATAGACGTTGCAGGCGGCAACAGCCAAATGCTGGATTACCGCCTCGAAGGGCGCTCACTACAGCCGTTAGTTCATAATGAAAAGCCCTCACAGTGGAGAAACTATGCGTTTAGCGAGTCCGACTATGCATGGCGGCCAGCACGCCAAGCGCTTAATTTGTCCGTTGAACAGGCCAAGGCCTATATGATCACTGACGGGCATTGGAAATACATCCACTATGAGCATCAGCGCCCACAGCTTTTTGATTTGAAGACGGACCCAGGCGAGCTCAACGATCTTGTTCCAGGCAATAACCATGCGGATGTATGTAGCAAGTTGGAAAAGGCGCTCGCGGAGTGGTGTTTTTCACGCAAACTAAGGGTGACGATGAGTAACCAACTGATTGAGGCCAACACCGGCATGGCGCACAAGCGTGGCTATTTATTCGGCGTTTGGTGAGCCATTGATACTGGTGGCAATGAGCGATAACTCCACTTGAGACCGCTAAAAAACGATACCCGGCGGTCAAGTGCAAAACAGGAAAGCAGCCACAGTTATACATTATGTGATCGAGTGCAGATGCTTATAAAGAGCACTCTGCTCTCGATTAGTGCTTAATTAATAAATGTATAATACTTTAATTCCGAAAAATTTATATATTATTTAATGTTTTGGCTCGTTAAATTATAAGCCCGTAAAACACCCCAGCATTAAATCTAAAATAGCTTTAACTATTACCGTATTGCTATTGACCAACTATTTATACACACTCCGAGGCTGCCTCGCATGGCATTTAAACCATCACATGGTCTACCCTTTTTAACCTGGAGCCGTACTCTAAATCGAAAAACCCTTTATGCCGATTTAATGGCGGGTCTCACGGGAGCCATTCTGGTTCTTCCTCAAGGCGTCGCCTACGCATTTATTGCAGGTCTTCCTCCGGAGTTCGGCCTCTACTCGGCGATTATTGCGGCGACTGTAGCAGCCCTTTTCGGCAGCTCCTGGCATATGATTTCCGGGCCTACTGCTGCGATTTCCATCGTGTTGGCGAGCGTCGTAGGGAGTTTAGGCGCATTAACGAGCGCTGAATATCTTGCGATAGCTTTAACCGTTACGCTTTTGGTCGGCATCATTCAGTTGGCCATGGGGATGTTACGTCTAGGTAGCCTGGTCAGCTTCATTTCTCATACCGTCATCATTGGATTTACCGCTGGCGCGGCCATTCTCATTGCTATCAGCCAACTTCCTAACCTGCTTGGTATTACCCTTACCGATGGAGCGGCAGGGCTACTGAATTTGGCGGCGATAGTCCGAACACTGCCTGATATCAATACGTTTGCCTTGGCAGTTGGCGCCGTATCACTGGTCGTATCGCTAGTGGCACGACGCCTTCACCGCCGCTCGCCCCATCTTCTGCTAGGGCTTGTCGCCGGAAGCCTGGCCTGCTGGTTAATGGACGGAGCCGCCCATGGCGTTGCCATGGTAGGGGCGCTTCCCGGAACCCTGCCGCCGTTTTCGCTACCTCAGCTATCACTGGATAACCTGTATACGCTGACTTCCGGCGCCTTTGCTATTGCGCTTTTAGGCTTAATCGAGGCCGTTGCCATCGCGCGTGCTATCGCTTTACGCTCACGTCAGACCATCGATGGTAATCAGGAGTTTATTGGTCAGGGGCTGTCCAATATCGTAGGCAGTTTCTTTTCCTGTTATGCCAGCTCAGGCTCTTTCACTCGTTCCGGAGCCAATTACGATGCCGGTGCCCGTACGCCGATGGCCGCGATTTTTGCCGCTGGCTTGCTGGCCTTGATTCTCTTGTTTGCGCCAAGCATTACTGTCTATCTACCGTTACCCGCCATGGCAGGTGGCATCATGTTGATTGCCTGGAATCTAATCGACTTTCATCATATCGGTCAGTTAATTCGCCACAATCGCCAGGAAACGATCATACTGATAGTAACGATATCCGCCACGCTATTCGTAGCATTGGAGTTCGCCATTTATGCCGGGGTACTGCTTTCCCTCGCGCTTTATCTAAAGCGTACTTCAAGGCCAACAGTGATGGAGGTGGCGCCGCTTCAGGATCACCCTCGGCACCATATTCGCAATGTACATCGCTACGCTCTGGAACAGTGCCCTCAACTGAAAATACTGCGTATCGATGGGTCTCTCTTTTTCGGCGCGACTGACCACGTTCAGCAACGTTTGCGTGTATTTAGCTCGTCACCCGGCGTGAAGGTATTGATCATTGCAAAGGGAGTCAATTTTATTGATACCGCGGGTATTGAAATGCTGCTTCAGGAAGCACGCAGATTGCGCGATCAAGGCGGCGATTTAATGATCAGCTCACTTAAAGGCACCGTTCTCGATGAGCTGGATCGGCGAGGTGATTTAATACGTTTTGAAGAAATAAATTTGTTTGAAACCCCCAAAGGCGCAATCGAGGCGACTGTTAAATTGCTCTCTCCTGACATTTGCTATACTTGTGATAAAAGAATTTTTGCAGAATGCGGCCCAAATTATAAAGAGAGCAATCTCATTGCGCGGCAGGTTTAAATACTCCTGACCTTATATGGCCGCTCCTTTAAAGACCCGCGACAGCGTGGAGCCAGTAGGCACTCAACGTGATATCTGGCCACGCAAGATGCCCACTCCAGCACCGCTAGACGTTTATATCTAAACGTGATCGAAAGCGGGTCAGTGCGACCTCCGATCCAACTGATTTTACACTGTGAAATATGAGCTTGCCTTTCTAGCTATTTAAGCCCTATCTTGTCGTTTATTAACATAGTCATAATATTTTATATGCAATAAATACAAAAACTTAAAAGGAAGTGTCATGCCAGTCTCCGCTAACATACGTGCTTTGATACCCATAGCTATTACCGTACTCATGTATATGATAGGAACACTCCTGGTTGTTGAATCGCTCTATACGGCTAGATTCGGTGTGCTTGATGATGCGCTTGTACGTGTTGGCAGCTTCACGCTAGGTGCACTCTTTTTACTCGTGAGCTCTCTCCGCCAAAGCAGTACTGTATGGCATCGCTGGGTAGATATTGCACTTATCGTATTAATTGTTGTTGCGGCTTGGCGTTACTCCATTATTTCGGGTTATCTCGAGACAGGGCTTTATCTTCTTCAACCGCTGGACCTCTGGTGCGGCTTGGCAGGTGTGCTGGCTTTACTGGAACTCACTCGGCGGGTTATCGGCCTGCCTTTGGTGCTGGTTGCTTTATGTGCCACCACTTACGCTTATTTTGGCGACCTGCTTCCTGGGATCTTTAGCCATGCAGGCGTCTCCTACAGTGAGCTGATTCAAACATTTTGGTATAGCTTTGACGGCGTTTTTGGTCAGCCGCTAGCCGTGGTTGCCAGCACTATTTTAATTTTTATCATTTTTGGGGCCGTGCTTGAGTCTTTGGGTATAGGTCAGGTTCTCCTCAATCTGTCCCTCCGTACACTGGGAAGATTTCGGGGTGGGGCTGCTTATGCTGCCGTCATGGCAAGTGGCCTATTCGGAACGGTTTCAGGCAGCGTTGTCGCCAATGTCGTAGGCACTGGTGTAGTCACCATGCCCATGATCAAAAAAAGTGGTTTCAGTGCCAGGTTCGCAGGAGCGGTAGAAGCGGCTGCCTCTAGTGGTGGTCAAATCATGCCACCCATTATGGGGGCCCTCGCATTCATAATGGCTGATATGACCGGCATTCCTTATCTACAAATTTGCTTGGCCGCATTGATTCCTGCTCTGCTCTTTTATGCGAGCTTATTTTTAAGCGTTGGTGCCGAAGCTCGCCGAGTTGGCATTACGGCGCCGGACCGTCGAACGCTACCCACCCTTAGCCGGCAAGACTGGCTATTACTTTCGGCTTTTGTACTCCCGCTCATACTCATCGTTGTACTAATGATGCAGGGGCGCTCTCCTGCTACAGCGGGGCTTTGGGCTACTTTAGCCGCGTTGGTATTAGGGCTAATATTTAATCCGCAAGCACGCACCTTTAAAGTGCTTAAGGAAATTGTGAGTGGAAGTGCAAGTTCTGGCAGCACCATTCTTATTGCCGTGGGCGCTGTAGGCATCATTATTGCTGTAATGAACCTTACAGGCCTTGGCCTACGCTTCGCTTCCTCTATTCAAGCGGTGGCCGATGGATCTCTCATTCTATCGCTCGTACTAATGGCACTGGCATGTCTGGTATTAGGAATGGGAATGCCCACAGTTCCAGCGTACTTGATCATCATTCTGATCATGGGCCCGGCTGTTGAAGCATTAGGGATACC